>JBFJMG010000017.1:0-11397 GCA_041634015.1 Nitrosopumilaceae archaeon | reverse complement strand
TCTCGCCGACAAACATGATAAATAAACCAAGACTTGCAATCGCGATGTATTTTTCAATTGCCATATGGTTTTTTTATTTTGTAGCTAAATAAACCATGCAAGTTATACGATGCCAACTAGGCCTGCGAGTTCTTTTCTACATGCAGCTCCAAGTTTTTCAGCTGCCTCTTCAGGAGATAGATTGTTCAAAAATACGCCATAACCCCTCTCAAGGCCAGACCAAGGTTCGGTAATCGGATACACTTCAATATGCCAATGAATTTGTCTACTGTTTTTCTTTTCTGGAGATAAATGAAAAACTAAATTAAATGACAAATTTTTGATAGTTTTTGTCAAGCCACCTAATGTAGCTCTTAAAATTAATGATAAATCATTGATTTCTTTTTGTGTTATTTTTGAAAAACTTGTTACGTGTTTTTTGGGACTAATCCAAAATTCATAGGAATAAGAGGGCGCCCATGGAGTAAAGGCAATGAATCCTTCGGTTTGTAGAATCTGTCGTGGGCCTCCAATTTCCGCATTAACGGTCTGACACATTGGGCAGACTCCTTTTTCATTTAGTATTTTATGTGAGGCTTCAGCTTCTGCTTCGATTACTGGTGGAATAGTTGAAAACGTCACGAGATTGAGATGAGGATGAGTATTAATGCTGCCGGCTTCTTCACCGTGATTCCCATAAATTGAAACATAAGTTACACCCTTTTGTGTGTAAAGCCATCTTAGTCTATCCTGAACTACTACTAAGACATTTGACCATTGCTCAGTTGATAGAGTTGCAAAGGTTTCCTTTTGATTGGGGGATGCAACCACCACATAATGATAACCATATGCAGGTTCGCTATAATGAGGTCTGTCACTATAGGAATTTTCAGATTCTACAGAAACTGCAGGATTACTACTCTCAAAAACTCGGATAGACCAATCTTTTACATATTCATCTTCAGTATCTTGTAGTCGTTGAAGCATTCCGTCTTTTGCAACGAGTGATAGAACTGAAGGATTAGTCATAGATTCGTTTCCAGGTGAAAATGGAGATTTTTTAGGATCTTTTACCTTGCCATTTTTCTTTGTAACGATCATAAACCGTTCAGAAACATAGTCCTTACGCATAGCCCCCATATTGAATATTGACGGATCTTAGGTGTTAAAATCTTTCCTCAGCTTTGATAGATCGGATTTCTATCTGGAAAGTTTTAAAGTGGAATCAAAAAACGAAGTAAACGGAGTTGGGGAATAATCAAAGAAAATTCTGATATCCATATGGTTTATGTTTTGCTTGACGGAGTGGGGGATCTACCACACCCTGATCTAAATGGAAAAACTCCACTTGGTGCAGCAGTTACTCCAAACATGGACAAGCTTGCAAAAAATGGAGTAATGGGAAGTGTAATTTCGGTGGGAAAAGGAATCGCACCAGAATCAGATATTGCTGTTTTTAATATGCTCGGATACAAATTTCAACACGCAGATTATGTTGGTCGGGGAGTAATTGAGGCAATTGGAGTAGGCATTGATTTTAAGGATGGAGATTTGGCCCTGCGTGGAAATTTTTCAACAATCAATGATGAAGGAATTATTACAGATAGGCGTGCTGGAAGAAAAATCGAACGTGATGATGCATTTGGAGTATCCAAGGAAATAGAAGAAAAAATATCATTTTCACACCCAAACACAAGTGTAGTCGTTGCCCCAACAATTGGTCACAGAGTAACTGTAAGAATACGAACAGAGGGAGACTCACTTTCCTCGAACATCACTAATACGGATCCTGCCTATTCTAGGGTGGCAGGCATGGGAATAGCCAAAGCAGTTGGCGATTATATGAAAATTGAAAAATGCTTACCACTAGATGACTCTTCTAATGCGCAACTAAGTGCAAAACTTGTAAATGAATTTTCCCAGCAATCCCTGAGTATCCTAGGAAAAAGTGAAATCAACAAGAAAAGAAAAGAGAGTGGTAAAAAACTACTAAACAGTATTTTATTGCGAGACGCAGGTAATAGATATCCCGTAGCTACTCCAATTAATGAGCAATATTCGATGAATTTTTCTTGTATTGTAGACATGCCAGTTGAGCTTGGAATTTCAGATGTGCTTAAAATGAAAGCCTTTGAGGCAGGGGGCTTGACAGATTATGAGGAAAAGGCCAAGGTCGCCGCAAAAGCAATGGAGACACAAAACGCAATCTATGTTCATCTAAAAGGACCTGATGAATTTGGGCATGACGGGGATGCAACTGGAAAAATGAAAAACATTGAAGAAATAGACAGAAGGTTTTTTGGAACTTTGTTGGATAATATAGATACAAGTAAAATTGCAGTGGTAATTTCAGCAGATCATTCAACACCATGCATTAACAAGGGGCACAGTGATGATCCTGTACCTTTGTTAATATCAGGCAATGGAATTAAAGACGACGGCACCGTTAGATATACTGAAGAACAAGCAGGTAAGGGAAGTTTGGGGCTTATTGAAGGAGCCCAGGTTGTTAATACCTCAATTAATATTATTAAATCGCAAATGTAGTCATGCTTTGAGATTCTTTCATCTCGATTGCCTTTTTTTTAATTCTATCCACATCTATTCCATGATACATACCTGAAGAGTCACCCAATTTTTCTAAAGCTCGTCCTAGCATCCCTATTCCAATTGCATCATCATTTTTTTGACAATGTGCAAAGGCAACTGCAACTAAAATAATTCCCTGAACTAGACTTTTTTCCTTTCCAGAACATTTCTTCCAAACGCCTTCAAATGCTTCATGACTTTCCCAAAATCTTTCGTTGTTAAAATAAAAAATTCCATCCTTAATTCCTGCATCTTTTTCTATTTCTTCTTCAACCACATGTCTGGCGTTATGGAGTTTTCCAATAGGGCTTAGTCTATCAATAACAGCATTTAGTCGATCCTTATCAACTCCTACATCAAATTCCAAGAAATTACTTGCCACTCGTGCAACCCTTACTGTCGCACCAATATCAGAACAGAGATTTCTTGCCCTATGAACAAGTTCTCTAGAATGAGTAGGCCGATATCCATTATTTTCTAAATGCAGCATGTAGCGCTCCATAACAATAGTTTAATGTAATTTGATAAATTTCTTCTTAATTTTTCAATTAAATTTATATGCATAGTGTAGAGATTTTTGGGTACATGTCCATTATTGAGACTCTAAGTGATGTCGATAATACCTTCCTTTCAAGAAGGGAGCTTACCTGTAATTTTGCAGGCCTAGCTGGAAAACTCAAAAAATTAGAGGCAGTAGATATGATAACAAAGGAATTCAAACTCGATGGCAAACTAGTGATTCCTATAAATTTGAGCACACACGTGGGCAAACCAACAGTTACTGGTACATTTTTTGTATATGAGGATGAAAAACTTGCAAAAGCACATGTAAACCCAGTTGTGTTTTCTCGATTAGATAAAGCAAAGAAAAAGAATGAGCCACCTGAAGCAGAGGCTGCTGCAGAGCAAGAATCAAGTGAAGCGCCGCCAGAGACAAAAGAGGTTAAGGCAGAAGATAAACCAAAAGAAGAGGCAAAATCTGAGTAATGGCTGGAAAGAAAGGATCTAGTCCTAACGTTTACAAGTATTACAAAGTTGAAGGAGAAAAGGCATCTAGATTAAGAAAAATATGTTCTAGATGTGGAAAAGGTGTTTTTATGTCAGAACATAAAAATCGAAAGACCTGTGGAAAATGCGGTTTAACTGAATTTAATCAATAAAAACAATTCAAAATAATTTATTATTTATTCTAAATTCACATGGATGATTTTTTGCTTTATTAAAAATTCGATTGCAGTAAGCAGATCACCTTCAGAAATTTTCTCTTCGCCATACCACAAAAATACATTTCTTACCCATTCTGGTAATCTTGATTGTTCTTCTTGTGCATTGTTAATTTGAGTTCCTGTAATACCTGTGGTTCCGGTTGTGCCGGTTGTGCCTGTCAAGCCTGTTGTGCCCGTAAGACCTGAGGAATTTGTTGGATTGAGACTCCAAAGTGGCGCATCTTTACTGACTACTGAAAAAGCTACGCTTGATTCTGAGGAACCAAATTCAGAATAGACTTGAATTTCATAATTTCCAACAACTTGATCACTGGTGTCATCTGGAATCATGTACGCAATTTGTGTTCCCCAATTTTGTTCTCCAATATACCTTGGAATGAATTCAGATTCTTTGAGGATTTGGCCTGTAGATAAATTAACAACTCTCATAAAATAATATCCATCTTGTGGATCATAGTTTTCTATATGTATTTGCGCACGAACCAGTTTGTTTGATGAATCAATATCTACCACTTCATTTCCAACTAGCGAAATAGAAATTTCTGTGAGTTCGTTGGCATAAGAAATTGAAAACACCCCCAAAGATAATAACACAGCAAACGTTAGGGAGATTTTCTCAAACTTGTTAGCAGGCATGATAAGTAGGATTAGAATTTCGAACTTAAACCTATAGCTCATGGTTTCTTACAAACACGACATGCAAAGAATTCTTGTTTTAATTTAGTAATATTTTTTCTTTCGGACTTTGAGGCTTTTTTCTTCCAGCTTTGCAATCCTTGCTAACAATTTAGAGTTAATTTTGATTTTAGAAAGAGACTCTGCAGAGAGTTTTAAGATGTTTTTATCCAAAGTTATATTTGTTTTAGGAAGATTTTTTTCAATCCAATTTTTTATTACCTTATCCTCCAGTTTGTAATCTCTAAATCCAGCTGGAAATTTTTTTGTAATGTGAAGTAATAGGGTCTTATCAGAAAATACTGCACGTGGCTCAAAGAGTCGCGTTTCATCGGCATAAACATTTTCAAAAAGATTGCTAGATATTTCATCTGAGAGTAGTTCCATCTTTGAAACTTTCCTAATTAACTCTAAATAATGAAGAAATTCGTGTGCTAAAATTGCATGAATTGTTCCCTTTAGTCCATATGCTACAAGTGGTGCTGAAATTTGTATAACTACTTGGAATTTGTCTTCTATTACTATAGGAATGGTTCTTGCAAATAGAATTCCGTATTGATATGCATCTGGAGATTGTGAGGAAATGATGATTGCAGGATCCACATATGCAATGGGATAGTTTAACCCAGATGCTTTTTCAATTCGGTTTATACCCGATATTACCAATTCAAATCGTTTTTTAATTAACGACAACATCTTGTCAGAGATGATTCCTTTTTGATTTGCTTCCTTTACCTTGAATAATGGATCCAATGACCCAAATCCATTCTTATTGCTGTAAAAATGTTATCAGAAAAAAAGTAAACTAAAAAAATAATTTTCACCACACATCAAAATAGTCCTTAGATGATTTCAATTTTAGAATTGACTAAATACAACTAGGAAATGATTATCAGTTTTGTTAAAACAAAAACGAAAAACCTGAAAATTAACGCTTTCTTGCTTTTCCACTTTTAGCCTTTTTCTTTATTCTACGTTCTTCTCGTTGGTCTGCCCATCTTTTGTGCTTATTTTTTTTACGTATCGGCATGTAAATTCATGGAAAAATTGGGTAGTTAATTGTTATCATTGGAGAATAACCTCATGAAAATCAAATTTTTTGCAGGTGCATTGATTATCCAGCAGGTCACTTAGGTTTGGAAAGACATTTTGGCCATTTACAAAATGCTTTACAGGTAACCCACCATCTGTTTTTATTGTCAAGGAAAAGGAGTTTTGAGAAGTTTTTTTGTATTTTAAATTATGAATAAATTTTTCATTTCTTCGGCCAAATTTTTCATAAATAACGACAGGCGATTTGGTTATTTTTTTGAGTGATTTGAGAAGTTTTGTATCAATTGGTTTTTTTGTCAAAACAGTGATTTCGATTTTAGAAATGAATTGTAGAGGGCCAGAAGGTACTTTATCTATTATTCTTAGATTATGAATTGTAATTTCTTTTACCTTTATTTTGGAAGGAAATCTTAATTTCCTTTTTTTAGGATTGAGGATTTTTGCAAAAAATGGTCTTCCCCTACCTAGAACCAAGCTATCTTTATCCTCTCCACCAATCCAAGAAATCTTTACTTTTGGAGAAGAGAAGTTTTGATACAAAATCTTTGCAATAGAGCCCTCAACACTCTCAAAATTGCCAATGCCATGAAATTCGCATACAACACAGCCTTTTCCCCTGCAATTGCTGCATGACTTTTGTTTTTGTTCTAATCCACGTTTTTCTTTTGTATATTTTCCAAAAACAAAGACTGGTTTTGATTTTACATCGCAGGTGTTATCTTTGAAATTAAATGTTATTGTGACATCCGGTGAGTTAAAATCTATTTTGCTTCTTGTTTTTTTGGAAAACTTTTTTGAAAGTTCTTTGGTAATGCTGGTTTTTATTCCGTCAATTCCTCGTAGTTTAAATTTTGATTTGATGAAATCATCCCGATCAATTAGAGATGGTTTTATGGTCGCGCCAATAACAAAGGTTGAAAACTGCATATCAGATGTAGCTTCAATTATTGCTTTTAATGGATATTGAAGATTTTCAAGTAAATTTTTGCAGATGTAACACTTTGTAGCTTTTGTTTTAAGGAATGTTTGAAGCTTTTTTCCTAGTCGATCATTTGAAGAAACAGCCATTTTTTTTGCGTACAGTCTACCAAGGCACACATCACAAAGGTGATAATCTGTAGAAATAATTTTAGCTTCAGATAATATTTCTTGAAATTTTTGATGGGACGACAACTAGTTGTTTTAAATTTTTCCAGTATTATTAGTGATTTCGATTAACCCAATCCCATGCGTCGTAGTGTTCCTTGCATCTGTCTTCCTTTTGATGCCTTCATCATATTCTTCGAATTTTTATAATTTTTTAAAAGCTCCTTTACTTCATGCTCAGGCCACCCCGAACCCCTGGCTATTCGTTGTATTCTTGATTTGTTAAGCAAATCCGGGTCGGCTTTTTCTTCTTTTGTCATACTTTGAATGATGTATCGCCATTTACTTACTCTGTTTTCCATTTGGTCTAGCTGGTCTTCTTTTACCTGACCTGAAAACCCTGGAAGATTATCCAAAAATCCACGTAGCGAGCCAACCTTTGTTACTTCTTCTAGTTGATAATAGAAATCATCCATATTCATTTTACCACTTGATATTCGTTTTAATCGGACCTCATCTCCTTCGCTTTCCAATCTTTTTGCAAGATCCAGCACGGCTTGTACATCACCCATTCCTAAAATTCTACCAACAAACCTAGTTGGTGAAAATGCCTCTAAATCATCAATGCGCTCTCCTGTTCCGATGTACATTATTTGAGCCCCAGTAGCTGCAGAGGCAGCAATTGCACCACCTCCCTTTGCAGAGCTATCAAGTTTTGTAATAATTATTCCACCGACTGGAACTGTTTTGTGAAAAGCTTCTGCCTGATTGAAGCATTGCTGACCAATAGTCCCATCAATAATTAATAGGGCCAAATCAGGGTCGGCGACTTTGCTAATGTTTTGCATCTCATCAAGTAGGTCTTTTTCTTCCTTGTGTCTTCCTGCAGTATCTATTAGAAGAATGTCTAAATTTGAATTTGCAAAATGCTTTAGCCCATGTTCTACTATTTGTGGGGAATCCTTGTTTTTTTCTTCTCCATAAACTTCTACATTAGCTTTTTCACACATTGTTTTTAGCTGCACAAGAGCTCCTGGTCGGTAGGTATCTGCACCAATGACGCCAACTGAATAACCTTGTTTAGTTAAAAATTTAGCAAGTTTGGAAGTCATCGTGGTTTTTCCGCTTCCCTGAATACCAAGCATTAGAACTTTGTTTAGCTTTCCTGGTTTGAATGAAAAATCAGTCTCATTCCCAAGGAGTTTTGCCAGTTCATCATAAAGAATTTTTACAATATGATCTTTTCTTGAAAGACCGGGTGGAGGAGTTTCTTTAATTGATCTCTCCTCTAGTTTTTTGGTAATTTCTAAGACTAGTCTAACATTAACATCGGACTGCAATAATGCCCTTTGGACATCTTTTGCCAATTCCTTAATAGCTTCTTCATCGATTCCAGATGAATTTACAATCTTTTTGATAGCTGCTCTTAGATTTGTCTTTAGATTATCTAGCACAATATGATTTAGATTTCAAGATTATTTGATGGTTTTTGTTAACTTTTACTAGACTATTTGCTGGTTTTAGAATCTTGTAATGGCAAAAAATATGGCAAATCCAATCAAAAAGACTATTCCCATATAACTTAGAATTTTCAGCCAGATTGGAGGATGTGCGTCTTTTTGAAGGTGATTGCCAGTTACCAGCTTAAAATTAACAATTGCAATAATTGGTGCAATAAGAAAGGAAACTATTGTTGCAAAGTCTACAAGATCCTTTAGGTTATCCCCAAACTGAAAAATAACAATTAGTGAGCCCATTGCAAGAACAAAAATAAACAAAAGGTAAAAAGGCCGAAATTTTGTTCGCAATATTTGCTTTTTACTTGTAAATAATAACTCAACTGTTCTTTGAAGAGACCTAGAATACCCATCAAAAACTGCAATTATTGTCCCAAACATTACGCTAAATGCCGAAGCTGCGATTATGAAATAACTCCAATCCCCCATGGTTTCAGTGTATAGTGTTACAACTTTATTTGCAAACAAGGCATTGTTGTTTGGAAGTTCTTCACCAGAGCCAAAAAAAATGTAGGTGCCAAGAACCACAAAAAATATCGCCAAAACTGCAGTAATTGCGTAACCCAGATTAAAATCAAGGAGAGTTTCTTTTAACTTTGGCCGATACTTTGTTTGTTTTATTCGCTCCAGAGTCCACAAGCTATTCCAACTTGAAAGATCAAGTGCAGTGGGCATCCAACCCATTAAAGCAATCAAGAAAAATATTCCAGACTCGGTCCAAATTATTTTTGGGACAAAATCGGGAACAGCTTCAATTGGTCCATTAATAACGACTAAAACAAAAGCAGTGATAGTCGATGCAACCAGGATGGCGCCAATTATCTTAATCAGGCTATCTAAAGCACCATATTTTCCAAGTGCTAAAATTATTGTGCATACTGCAAACAAAATTACCACTGTCCAAATTCCTAAAAATTGAATTTGAAATAAATTTTCAAGAAAGCCAGCAGTGACAAATCCCACTGCAGCAGTTACAAAAAACATCGATGCTATTGTGATAAAAAAGTACAAAGTAAGAATTGGTCTTCCTAGTTTATGATACCCATCGATAATACTCGTCCCTGTAGCGCTTGCATATCTTGAGCCATACTCAAAAAAAGGATATTTGAAGACATTTGCAAGAACAACAAAGCCAATTAGTAACAGACCATATTCTGCCCCAGCTCTAGTGGATTGGACTAGATGAGAAACTCCAATTGCAGTACATGCAAACAAAATACCTGGACCAAGTGTCTGCCTGAAATTATACAACCTTTGATTCAATTTTTATCGGTATGCTAAATTGGTAAATAAACTCGTCCTAAACTAATAGTAAATTATTAGATTTTTAGTTAAATCTGCATAATAATTCTCTTAAAATAAAAAATCTAAGAATAATCCAACTCTGCTTTGATAATCTCCAAGGATCCTCTATAACCATCCCAAATTTTCTTGCTCTCTTTGATTTTTATTGGATGAGAAAATAATGGGCAATCAATAACTAATGATTCTGCTTCTCCGCCTTCAAAGCTGAGATTAAATCCATGTTTTTTTGAAAGAGTTTCCAAATGATACAAGTCGTTTTGTGTAATTTTTCGTCCAAGCCATGAATCATCAAGTCCATCAGCGCTTACACTAGTAAGAACAAAACAAAAACCAGAATCAATCAAAGTTTGCATGTATTTTTTTTGATCCTTGTTCCATATTGGTGAAACTAATTTTATTTGGAGTTTTTTGCACAGATTCTCAAAAATATTTTTTTGGAAATCACTTAAAATCCCACCATGAACTAATCCCTCAATTTGAAAATCTGCTTTGGCTTTTTTTAAAAGAATTTCAAGGGAAGCTTGTTCCTCAACAGTGTCATTTGATTTTGATTGCAAGTAAATTTGAGGAACTTTCATAGAACTTGATTGTAATTTACTTACCTCAATGTTTGGAAAATGCAAAAGATGGCTCTCTGCAGAAAATGGAAATACAGTAATCAAGCACATTATTGTGTGTCCCTCCTTTTTTGCCTGAAAAACTGCAAAGGTACTGTCTTTGCCTCCTGAAAATAATGCAGCTAATCTCATAAAACCTGTAAATCACAATTGTATTTCATTATTTGTAAACATATGATTGTCAAATTTTAAAATGTAAAGGTTCGGATGCTTCAACACTCATAATCTTCATCAAAAGTCAGATGGCTTTTCCGAATATCATCAGCATCCGAATTAATTTTTGATACTCTTTATTTTAATAGTAAGGATGAATTCATGAGTAAAATTAAATCTCAAATGGTTTGAAAAAATTTCCTGGCAGATTATTCGCTTTTGATGCGCATAATCTTGATTCTATCCATAACTTTCCAATACTCTACATTTTGTCCGTTGTCTAATTTTCCCTTTACTTCATCATCAACTAGAGTGACGTCGATTGTCTCAAAGGTTTCTGAATCCATTAGCTGGTAATTATCGCCAGTTATGGAGATTATTTGTCCCATTCTCTTGTCAATTAGGGGAACGTGAACTTGCATGCTAACTGGTCCGACGTGTGGTCTTTTTTGGCCATCAAAAACTCCAACCCCAACAATACGGGCTTTTGCTGCTCCGTGTTTGCCTGGCTTGCTCGTATCATATTCAGAAATTCTACACGGTTCACCGCTTGGTTGATCGGAGACAGGTAAGAGGATATACGAACCAATTTTCAAAGAACCCAAGTCAGCTGGCTTGCTCATTTACCAAATCAGGTTAAGGATGAATATTTAACCGTTTTACTTTAAGCTCTCTAAAATAGAAAGACTGACCAAATTTGTCATGGTGATCCCTTTTCGACATACATCTCTTCTTGTTTTTTCACAATATTTGTTGACACTTTGATGGCTCTTATCGCTAGAAACTTCCAAAACAACAATTTTGTCACTGTAAGGAAATGTAAATTTTGGTGGCTTTGTGCTGTAAATATCCATATGGCCAAACCCTGCTTTACCTACCTTTTCTCTTCTTCCAACAACAGTGGCAACCTCGCCCATATCTGCATCAGATTCTCCATATTCTAAATAATAAACAGATACAAAGTTAAACGGACCTACAAATTCCCTTTCAAATAATCTTTCATCCAAATCAAATACAAACGCAGCCTTTTCTTGTTTACATTTTTCTATATCCCTTCTTATCTTTTCATAGCTCTTGTACTTGGCTAATAGATAGTGATTAGTAGATGTGGAAAAGTAAGGTTTGCTATCTCCTGAAAATGTGGCAGTAACAAAATAGAGTTCAGTTACATTCTTTGATTGCATCCAGCTATCCTTT
>JBFJMG010000016.1:0-12149 GCA_041634015.1 Nitrosopumilaceae archaeon | reverse complement strand
GCCCTTTAATACCATATTTAATTGAGGAAAATTATGGGATTAGGAATTAAAGACATTGAAGGCATCGGTCCTTCATATGCAGAAAAACTTCTAGCAGTAGATATCAAAACATCTGATGATCTTCTAGAAAAAGGAAGAACTAGCAAAGACAGAAAAAATCTAGCTGAAACAACTGGTATTTCCCCTAAGCTAATTCTTGAATGGGTGAATCTTGCAGATTTAGTCCGAGTAAAGGGAATTGGTGAAGAATACTCTTACTTGCTTGAAGAAGCAGGAGTAGACACAGTTGTAGAGCTATCAAAACGAGTTCCAGAAAATCTACAGAAAAAAATGGCAGAAGTAAATGAGGAAAAACATCTCTGTCGCAGAACACCAACTCTAAAAGAAGTTGAAAACTGGAAGGCACAAGCCTTAGAATTACCAAGGGCAGTAGAATACTAATTTTCCAATTTTTTTATTTTTTTTTAAGATCTAGAAAAGAAACGTTTTGTGTTTAATTTTTGTAATATAGAGAGTTATTGAAATTCATGGAATTTTAACACATGCATGCCTTGTCTTTTTCTTTGGATTGTAACTGTAAAACATACAAGCTAGATTACTTGAACTGCACCTTTCTAGGAAAAGTAGGAAAATGAAATTTCCTCAAAACAAAATTTGTAAACTATGCAAACGCGAGGTAAAAACATCATTAGAGTTAATAATAGAACACCCAGATTGCGTCCATTTTTTATTGGAGAAAAAATAAAATAAAAAAATAATTTTTGGTTATTTGACTACAAAACCAATTTTTACGTCAGCTCTATACTGAGTTATTTTACCATTTTTGACAACTGCTGTATGACCAACAACATCGACACCCACAATTTCTTTTACAGTTTTACCTGCCTTTGATACTGCCTCTTGTGCTGCTGCCTCCCAACTTTTTGGAGATTGGCCCACCAACTCTATTACCTTGATTACCATTTTTTCACCTCTGCATAATCAATTTGAAAAACGTTAGATAAAGGATTCGTCCAAAAAGGGGTTTTTTGATCTCAACTAAAAATGCCTTTTCTTATTTTAGAAATTCTAAGAAAATTAATCGTAAATTATCTAGGTAGCATTATATTTACAAACGGAAAATTTTTTTCTATGTCATTTCCTTCCAAGCGACTTCGAAGGCTTCGCAGTTCAGAAAAGATGAGGAATTTAATTCAGGAGACAAGATTATCAGAAAACGATTTGATTTGTCCTGTTTTTATTCAAGAGGACTTGTCATCAAGAGTCAAGGTAGACTCTATGCCAGATATAGAGAGGATCCCCCTAGGAGAAATCGTAAATGAGGTCAGCACGATTTCGGATTTGGGGATTCCTGCTGTCATGCTCTTTGGGATTCCAACAAAAAAAGACGAATCTGGAACTTCTGCCTTTGATGAAAACGGAATCGTTCAAAAAGCTATTGCACAAATTCGAAAAAATTTTGATGAAAAAATTGTAATCATGGCAGATGTATGTCTCTGCCAGTATACTTCATCGGGTCATTGCGGGTTAATCAAGGGCAAAAAAATTGACAATGATTCAAGCATTGAGACGCTATCAAAAATTGCTGTAAGTCAGGCAAAGGCAGGAGTAGATATCGTTTCGCCATCTGCAATGATGGATGGACAAGTTGCAGCTATTCGTAACGGCCTTGATAAGGCAGGTTTTTCAGATGTCGGAATAATGTCGCATTCTGCAAAACACCGCTCGACGTTTTATTCACCTTTTCGAGATGCAGCAGAATGTGCCCCACAGTTTGGGGACAGAAAGTCATACCAAGTTCCTTACACAAACGCAAGAGAAGCAATGAGAGAAGTTCAAGAAGATATCAACGAAGGTGTAGATATTGTAATGATAAAGCCTGCCTTGGCATATTTGGATCTAATAGCAGAAACAAAACGAAGATTCAACCTTCCTGTTGCAGCATATAGTGTATCAGGTGAATATGCGCTTGTCAAAGGGGCTTCAAAACAAGGATGGATTGCAGAAGAAGAGGCCATGAATGAAATTCTTTATTCCATAAAAAGGGCAGGCGCAGACATGATAGTTACCTATTTTGCAAAAAAAGCTGCACAACTTCTTCAGAGAAGCAAATGAGAGACGATCAACGCTTTGAGATCCAACGAGCATTTGATTTACTACCACACGTAGTAGGCGCAAGTTGGGCAGTAATCTGGTTTCGAATGAAGGGAATGAAAAACCCCTCCAGAAAGGAATACAGAGAAAAAGTAATAGAGTATTTTAACTTGTTAGGAGATGTTTTTGATTCCTATCCAGATGAAGATGAATTCAAAGAGATAAAAAATTACATCATAAACCGAAAAAAACAAGAGATTGAAAAAATTTTAGACGGAAAAAATAAGGAAGTAGAAAAACGCTACGATAGGTATGTCGATTATGGATGATTCATGAACATGTCTTGTAAATTATTACATGATTGAAAAAATAAGAAAATTGGATTAATTATTTTTTTATTCCAATACTCTGTTGTTTTTTGAAGATTACATACCTACATTCTAATTTACGAGTTTGTGGGATTTTTTCTAACAGACAAAATAAATCTAGAATTCTTTTTTTAAATCAGCCAAAAATTTCTCTAGGATTCTAGTACGTCTTTTGGCTTCAATCTTGGCAGAACTAGTGTTCATTAATTTCTCTAATCGAAGCAGTTTTTTGAAAAAATGATCCAAGGCCCATCTTTTATCATCGGGTTTTCTTTGAAGGCAGAAAGGGTCCTCAACTCTGTAAAAAGGTCGCTTTTCGGCACCAGATACTGCAAAAACCCTAGCGATTCCTATTGCCCCAAGGGCATCCAATCTGTCAGCATCTTGAAGAATTTTTCCCTCCAAACTTGAAGGCGTTTTATTTCTAGAATAACTATGGTCACGAATTGCCTCTGTTATAATTTCAATTTCGTTTTCAGAAAAGTCATATTTCTGGAGAATCTTCCTTGCTTTTTGGGCGCTTTTTATCGAAGATGTTTTGGACCTTTTATCATTTTTTGGAAAGTTAACCAAATCATGAAGCAAGGCCGCTGCTAAAACTAGTCTCTTGTTTGCTTTTTCTTTGTGGCATAATTTCTGGGCGTTTTTGTAGACCCGCATGATGTGTTCAAAATCATGAGCAGAGTCATTACGCATTAAATTTTTAACCTCTAGTTTCAATTTTTCAAGGTCGGTATTCATCAGAATCTCCACAATTTTGGCCTGACAAATTTTAATTTTCGTTTCGTAAGCAAGAGGCTCCAATTTATTGTTGTAAAAAATATCACCACTCCAATTCCAATAACGTCTGCGACCAAAATTCCAATATAGGTCTCCTCAAACAACTCCAAAAATGGGGTTAAAACAATCTCACTTATCGTAATCATGATATAGTAAGAAATTAGGCGGCCAAACCAAAAACCAACATACAATCCAATACTTTTTGCTCTCATTAGGCCATATGCTACAAACAACATGTTGCTAGGAAGAGGGGTAGCAGCAAAAAGAAAGGAAGCCAGGGCATAGCCAAACTTTTTACGGTTCAGATAGTCTCCTATAACATCTAGGTTAGTTTTTTGTTCTTTTGCCACAAATCTTCTAAAAAATCCACTTAGTTTTTTTAGGATTAGGCGACCTATTGTCGCTCCAGTTGCCCCAACTGCTGCCAAAATAATTGGATCAAGGCTTGTGTCTATTGCATAAAACGAAGATAATACAATCCAGGTAGGTGGCATTAAGATTGGTGCCGCATTTAGTCCTACTAGTAGGATAAAAATTCCAAAATATCCAAAATCCCCCAAACTTTCAAAAAGATCTACCATGAATCATTCTATCTCCAGGATTTCTTTCTAAATCCTTGTAATTTCTTTGTTAGTCACAAAATTGAAGAAATTTTTGAAACAATATAAAAAATTCAAATAATTTTGCCAATTGTATAAGATCTTTTGTGTGATGAACAATTTATACAATATCTTTATTAGTAATTGTGATGCTTATATACCATGACCGACGAAGCGTGGAAATGTTTTAGGTGTAATCTCTCTTTTAAAGATGAAACCCATGCTTCGTTACACAGAGAAATTTCAAAACATTCTATTTCAAAAGTAAAGGCAATTGTAGCCTAGAAAATTTTTAAAGATATTTTTACAAGTTATTAGAATTTTAGTTATAAACAATAGGAATTAAAAAATTAATTTTTAAAAAATTTTAAGGAATGTACAAAAATGGACACGGTGTCATTTTTAGTACCGCATCCACAGTGCTTTGATAATATAGTTTTTCAGCACTAGTTGTCAACCTGGTTCTACTCATTGCAATTAGATCCACATTTTCTTTTTTTGCATATTCTAAAATGGATTCAGACTCCAGGTTGCTTTTAACAATCCGCGAAGTTATTTTTATCTCAAATTTTTGGGCTGCTGTTTTTATGTGATCATGATAAACTTCGGCCTTTTTCTTTTCTTCTTCAATTCTTTTTTTGTCAGATTTTGTTTTAAAGAATCCAAAGGTTGCCTGGTCTCGGATGCAAGTTAATAAAATAATTTCAGAGCCATGCGGTTCAATTAATGGAAGGAGTTTTTTTATGGTGTTTTCGCTGCTAGGGGTAGCATCATATGGAATTAGAATTTTTTTTATTTTGATTGCCATATTTTATCTCTATTTAATCGGCTATTTAAAAAATGGCAGAATATCTTGCTAGGTATTTTCTTTGTGTTTCTTGAATTAAAATAAGAGAATATTATGAGTCTAAAACATTTACGATGTTAACAGATACAAGGTAGGACGATTCACGATCTGGGTACTACCAGAGATTACTTAATATGTGAAATTTGAGCTTTTTAGATTATGGCACAAAAATTTGATACAATCCTAGAAAAAGAAGTCGACATAGGAATACAAGAAAACGACAGAGAGGGAGTAATTGGTCTTTTGACCCCACTTTTAGCAGATGAATATGCCTTATACACAAAAACAAGAAATTATCATTGGAACGTAATTAGTCCACATTTTAATGACTATCATAAATTCTTTGAGGGACAATATGGCGAACTCGAAGTATTCATAGACGATATCGCAGAACGAATAAGACAACTAGGTGGAAAAGCAATTGCAACCTTGGAAGAACTAAAAGCACACTCAAGACTCCCAGAACATCCAGGGAAATATCCATCAGATAGGGAAATGTTCTCTAATCTAGTCAAAGACCATGAATCCATAATCAAAAACTTGAGGGCTGATCTTAGAAAATCAGATGAGAGTTTTAACGATATGGGAACAAGTGATTTCTTGACTGGACTTATGGAGAATCACGAAAAGATGGTTTGGATGCTACGTTCAACTGCTCCAGCCTAATCAATTTTTTTATTATTCTTGCAAAATTTACAAGGAATCACAATTTTGGATTTTTTTCAACCTGTAATATCAAAATAGGTGAGGGGAGGGGATAAAGATCCCCTATGAGAATGGGATAGGACATAGACAGATTTTTCCTCACCTATGCAATGTTCTCCGAGTTGGTGGTTTGTGGAAAAAAGGTGTGTAAGGCAACCAGTGTGAATCTCTTCAAGAGTAGGCATGAAGCACTCAGGGCATACTTTCCTATTTGATTGACGGCATAAACTACATAACGAAATTGTTGTTAGTTCATTACCGCAACGTCTGCATGATTCATCTGGCATTTTAGATCACCTCACGGAAAGTTTCTTCTACCAATTTTCCACTTGCTCAGAGTTTCCTCGGACATCAAGTTTGTCTTATCAAGGGAGGATCTCATTGTTTTCAGAGAATTCCTCAAACGATTGATTGGTTCATAAATTGTTGCTAGACCATTCAATTTTTCTCTCCTCCTACTCAACTGACACCCGCTTACCTTTGGGGGTTTCTTTGGCAAGGGAAAAGGTAAGCTCCAGGACTCCGTTTGTATATTTTGCTTTTGCAGAGTTTGGGTCTACTTTGTATTTGATAGGAACCTGGGCACTGTATTTCCTATCACCGCGTTCGGCAGATATTGATACGGTACTTTCTATCACATTTACTTTGATGTCAGATTTTTCGATACCTGGCATCTCTGTGACTAGTTTGAGAATATTTTCCTTTTCGTTGATAGTTTCATCAACGAATAATTCTCTTGTTCCGGACGAGGTAATGGCATTTGATGGTCTGACATTTCCCCACTCCCTTACATGGGGTTTCCCATCAGAGCCTATAGCCATTTCATAGCCATAGTAATATGGACCATATGTCAGGATTTGGTCTCTGTTTTTGTTTTCAAAGACGTCATCCCAGGCAAAAAAACGGTCAGACAATCTTCGAAAATCTTTTTCGAATTGGTTATCAAACCACATGTTTTATTCACCGAGTGATAGTAATAGTGAAAAAAATTAATAAATTTTTTCTATAAATTCTATATAGAAAAATAGGAAAAATTTTCCAAGAAAAATCAAACTCGAGGAAAGTTTTTCCTGATTTGAATCCAGATCAGAAATTAAAAAACTTGAGGACTAGTTGAAAAAATGCAGGAGACATGTTCCATAATTAAAGTTTAAATCATTTCTGTTTTCGTAAAGCTGCTGCCTTTCTTCGTTTTGCAGCTTCTTGCCTTCTTTTCTTGGCTGCGGCTCGCCTTTCCTTGAATGCTTTTTTTCTTTCCTCTTCTGCTTGTTTTCTTGCCTTTTTTGCTGCATGACGATCTTTTTTTGCCTCAACAATGTCTTGTTTTAAAATTTTCAGTAATTTCCTACGTTGTTCATTGGTGGCTTTTTTCCACGATTCACCACCAATAGAGATATTTGCTCTTGCCTTTCTTGCTGCTGCAGATTTTCTTCTCTTAGATGCTGCAAACCTTCGCTGAACTTTAGTTACCATATAATCACATCACAGATTACTTGTGTACCTCAATACTCATTATTAAGATGGTTAAAGCCATTGAGTTGATTTGAACCCGATTTGATAAGGAGTGCAGGAGGTGGGATTTGAACCCACGAACTCCTAAGAGAAAGGATATCTTATTCGTAAGATCTTGAGTCCTTCTCGGTTGACCGGGCTTCGATACCCCTGCAGTATGGATTTCAATACGCCGGTATTTTTCAATTCCGATATAGATAACGATCAAAAAAACTAATTTACGGTAAATTATTTCATTCTTCGATATTAGAAGCTACATTTTGATAGATTTGAAGAAGCTTTATAATTGCGCTAAAAAGATTCCAAATATGAGCATGATTTCAACGGCACAAGCTAAGAACATGAGAACTGGAATTAATCTACAAGGAACCGTAGAGAGAAAAGGAGAACCAAGAACCGTCAATATGAAGTCAGGAGGAACAATAGACGTCTGCGATGCATATCTTGTAGACAGCGAGGGAGAAATCAAATTGACACTTTGGGGAGATGACATCCAGAAAGTAAAAGATGGAGATGTGGTCAAAATTACAAACGGGTATACCAACACCTTCAAAGGCGACGTTTCTCTAACAAAGGGAAAGTTCGGTCAGATGGAAGTTAATCCTCAATAGTATTTAGATTCGTTTTTACTTTTTTTCCAATCCATTAAGAAAAGTATGAAACCAAATATCACAACAATAATTCCAATTATTAGAAGAATTCCTGAAACAGCTAAAGGTAACAGAGTTGTCATCAAGGGCGAATTTGGATCAGAGAATGCTGCAGAATTATCAGGATCTTCTGAGAACATCATCATTACAGCTATTGGCCTTGGTCCTAGATTCCTAACCTCAAAGGAATAGATATCGGTTTTTGGAATCTCAAAGGAATCAAAGAGAATTGGACCACTAAGATCAAATTTAGAAAGTTCATCTCCTAATGAGTTTGAAACTGCCACTGAGAATTTATCCCCTTGTTTATACTCCAAGACTTGCAGGCCCCAAAGGAGTTGTACCTCAGAGTCCATACTGGTAAACGAAAATGAGTTAGACTCTCCAGGCATGATTAAAACTTCATCAGATACGGTATCAAACATGTCTTCAAGTAAGTTTGGAAGGAGAATTTCACCGCCCATTGTGGGATTATTTGCAGGAAAAATTGTTACAACCATGACAATTGAAATTACTATAATTATAATTCCAATTATTCCAATTATGGGTCCACGGGTCTTCATTTTTAGCTGATATATCCGAGATTTTTTTCATCACTAGATGATTTTAATTGCATTGGTTCGGATACTCCCGGAACGTTTCCTTGGGCTTTTAAAACGTTAATCAATTCTTCAGTTTCTTTTGCACGTTGATCAAGTTCGGACATGTCTATCTGGATGTCTATAAATTTCGTAAGAGATGTTAGCACTGCCTTTGATGCTTTTGGATCAATTACATATCCAGAGGTTTCGCCCAACAAACAAGTTCCGATGATTCCAGATTTTTTTGCAATTCCAATTATTACACCATTCATACCAGTAATGTTACCTTTGTTCATTCTCTGGATTTCTTTTCCATCAAATTTCTTTACTACTTCAACTGAGGTACTCGTGCCAAAAACATCTGGGACTTTTGAAAATTTTCCCGTAATGTAAGCGGCCAGTGTAAAAATTTCTTGAATGTTCATTTTTTTACATAAATTGATAATTTCATGGGCAAGTGCATACTCTCCTTCCGCAGATACTGGTTGTGCATCTCCGGTGAGAAAGATTAGGTCTTGCGAGCCTAATTTACAATGATAAATCGAGTTTTTTACTAGATCGACTGTTCCATCAGATTGAATCGAAACCTGGGGTGGAAAGGAAGCCGAATAAATCTCTGCAAATTTTTTGGCCTTGAGTTTATCAATAAGAAAATCAATTGCGAGTTTACCCACATACCCACTACCTGGAAGACCGCAGATCATTTTGGGATTGGTGCATTGCGGAAGTGAGGAAATCTCAACTGAAATTTTTTCTTCAGAAAACACAGTTTGCTATACTTTTCTAATCAATATTAATCCTTTAGCTGGGAATAAAATTATTTTACTTTCTTTTAGATTTTTTTGATTTTGTTGTCTTTGGTTTAGCTTTTCTGGTGACTTTCTTTGTCTTTGGTTTAGCTTTTCTGGTGACTTTCTTTGTCTTTGGTTTAGCTTTTCTGGTGACTTTCTTTGTCTTTGGTTTAGCTTTTCTGGTGACTTTCTTTGGTTTTGCCAATTTTGCTTTGAGTTTTTCCAGCTTATTACCAGTTAATTGAGCTTGTTTTGTACTGGAGTCAAGTTGTTTCTTGAATTGTTTTGCTTCTTTCAAACTGCTGGTAAACTTTTCTTTTAAAACAGGTTTTGTCTTTGCCTGTCTTTGTAATCTAGTTGAAATCTTTGATTTTTCTGATTCAATATTGTTAATGGAATTGGTGATTTTTTTATGCATTCTTCTTCTCTCTGTGAGCTCAATGCCAAGTTCCTCAATTCTTTCCGTAATAGTTCTGAGTCGATACAACGCGTTATGTTTTTCATCTTCTGATTGAGCAGATTCAAATTCCTGCACCGCTTGCTCTTTTGCCTCATGTTCTCTTCCTAATCGTTCTTCGGCATTTACAATTAGTCGTTCGAGGCTTTCTTTTTGTGCTAGTTTGGTACCTAAAACGCCGGAGACATCGTTTAATTCCTCTTTAGTGGTTTCGATTTTTCTCTCAACTTGCTGCAATCCAGAGGAAGAACGTTTCTGAACTAAGAGGGCATTTTGCAATTGCCTTGCATTTCTCTGACGTTTTCTTGCAGCTTCAAGGCGTTTTTGTTTTAGCCTATTTGCCATCTGTAAAAGTGATGCCATTGATTATTTTCTATCCCTATGATCGATTAATGTAGTAGTACAGCAGTTATTGACTTTCCTGTAAAGAATTTTTTAATTATTTTAAAACCCTAGGTATAGCGATTTTGAAGAAATATTAGTCAATTTGCTTTAGAATTGATAGTAAAATGGAATTTCATCCAGCCCAATTACCAATTGCAAAATCATATGTCGCAAACGATGTTAATGAGGCCTCAGAAATTGCCGCTGAACTGGTAAATTTGGGTTTTGAAAACAGAACTGAAGGATTCAAGGTATTGATGCCAAAGGAAAAAAACCTTGCAAAGAGAATAGGGTACACCCTTACCACAAGTGTCAGCACAGGGCTTCGACAAACAAAGCAAGAACGCAATATTCGGTATTGGACCTATCATCAAGACAATGAACACTATGCCATAGTTCTAATTAGTTCTCAGGCGCTTGCGAAACTAGGTTTTTGATTTTTCAAATATATTGTATAACTTTGTCTTTTTGCCAATTGCCCCAGCAAGTAGTATTCCAAGTATAGTACCTCCAATCACATCCATAGGAAAATGCTGTAAAACATAAACTCGGCTCAATGACATTAAGGCCGGATAAAGTAAAAGCAAATAGCATCCGCGGGGAAATCGCTCAGATAAAGCAAACCCTAGAATCACTCCAAAAATAATTGCCCTTGATGCATGTCCAGATGGATAAGAAGCATCAAATCCACCCTCGCAAAACAAGGAAAATGTATCCTTGCTAATATCAATAATAAAAGGAGTTCCAGCGTACTCTAAATCAGGACGCTCACGGTCCACACCACATTTAATGTAGCCAGTAAGAATGGTTGCCAAAACCAATAGAATCATCAATGTAATTCCTACTCGTCTTGTTCTCTTTAAGAACAACAAACCTACCGCAAAAATTAGCATGTAAAAGACATCACCAATCTCAGTAACAGACTGCATAAAGTAATCAAGAATTGGGTTTCCAGTTATTGATTGAAAGAAAAGCACAGTCTGATTGTCAAAATCAGCAGTGACCTTAAAGTAAACTAAAATTGTGACAATCAGAAAAGCTACAACAAGAAGAACAAATGACCTAGATCTTAAATCAAATATCCAACTTTGCAACTAGGCTGCCTTCTCCAACATCATTTTTAATTTTTCTTAATTAGAGAAAAAAGCCTCTATGAAAAATTATTGATACACTTGAATCTTTCAACAGCAGAGATTCGCCAGTGTTGTTCGTATGACCTGATCGGCTCAAAGATTTTAACTTGGTTGAAAATAGAAGGATCGTGAACATTCTAACCCTTGATGATTTTGATGTAAAGGGAAAAACTGTTTTCCTACGTGTGGATATGAACTGTCCAATAGACCCACAAACCATGGAGATAACTGGTACCAGACGAATTGAGGAGGCTATTCAAACCATCAAGGACCTAAAAGAGGCAAAAATTGTTGTTGCAACACATCAGGGAAGGGTAGGAAACAAGGATTACACTGGGTTGCAAAATCACGCCCTGGTTCTGGAAAAATTTCTAGGTCGAAAAATAAAATACGTCGAAGACGTGATTGGAAGCTCGGCTCAAAATGAAATAAAAAATTTGGAAAATGGGGATATTTTACTTTTAGATAACCTAAGATTATGTGCTGAAGAAAACTACGAGTTTTCACCAAAAGATGCTGCTAAAACAATTATGGTGACTCGACTTGCTAAATATTTTGATTTGTGTGTGCTTGATTCGTTTCCAAGTGCACATAGGTCCCACCCATCCATAGTGGGTTTTTCACATATTTTACCTTCCTGCGCAGGAAGGATAGTAGAGCGAGAGATAAAAAAACTCGATGAAATCATGACAGTAGCCAAGGCACCGCATGTTGTGGTTCTTGGAGGTTCCAAAATTCTAGACAGATTAGAGGCAATAAATTTGCTAATTAAAAACGGAAGAGCTGATCATGTGTTACTGACGGGTTTGATTGGAAATGTTTTCATGCGAGCGCAGGGACGAATCAAAGGAAGTCTTGGAATAAAACGTGAAGAAGAAGTGGTTTCGCGAGCACACAACCTCATTGGTGAGTATCCTGATGTTTTTTCAACTCCAGTAGATGTTGCAATAGACAAGGAAGGAAAAAGAGTCGAGCTTGACGTCAGAGACGTTGGAAAGGAAGATAAAATTCTGGATTTGGGTCCAAAAACCGTTGAGTATTATACCAAACTAATAACTGGTGCAGGTACTGTATTTATCAGTGGACCTCCCGGAATGTTTGAAAGCAAACAATTTGGTTATGGCACAAAGGCTTTGTTAGAAGGAGTTGCAAACTCGATGGCTACCACAATTGTCAGCGGTGGACATCTTACCTCTGCTTTGAAAAAGTATGGATTGGCAGAAAAAATTGATCATATAAGTACTGCTG
>JBFJMG010000015.1:0-12166 GCA_041634015.1 Nitrosopumilaceae archaeon | reverse complement strand
GTGGATGCTATTTCTTCAATTTCTAAAGGAAGTATGCATGGAGCGGTTTATCATAAATTAGAATCAGCAAATAGAAGAGAAAAACTAGAAAAATTGAAGTTATGGGAAGATCAAGATGTCTTCTAATAAAGAGATCTATAACCAAATTTCGCCTAGTGAATTTTTTTATAGGAATCGTGATCTAGCAGGTTTTAGTAATCCTACAAGATCTCTTTATACTGCAGTAAGAGAATTTGTCGAAAATGCTCTTGATGCCTGTGATCAAAAAGGCATCCTTCCTGATGTACATTTGATAATAAAAGCAGTTGATCCAGAACAACCAGACCCAAAACCCTACATTCTTACCGTCAAAGATAATGGTCCTGGAATTGTCTCTAAACACGTTCCCTTGGCCTTTGGTACCGTGTTGTACGGCTCAAAATTTGGCCTAAAACAAGCAAGAGGAATGTTTGGTCTTGGAGCGACAATGGCAATTCTCTATGGGCAAATCACTACTAACAAACCAGTCGGTGTAAAAAGCTCCACGGATGGAAAGACTCAAGATGAATATGAATTACTTTTGGATATTCAAAAAAATAAACCAGTTATTTTGAAACATAAAGTAAACGAAGTCTCAAAACAAGGCTTATCTGTGAGCATCTGTTTGGAGGGGGACTACTCTAAAGCAGGCTCTAAAATTCGAGATTATGTTTACCAAACCTCCTTGATTACACCTTACGCAACAATGACATTTGACGATCCAAAGGGCCAGAAATTTCGTTATACAAGAATTGTAAAAACAATGCCCCCCGCTCCAACTATTATCAAACCACATCCACATGGGGTCGATGTAGAAACAATTAGGCGCATGACCGTTGAGAATCGCTTCCAAATTCCAAGAGTTGATGATCAGATGATCGAAAAAGTTCGAAAGGAATTAGGGTTGAGCAAAAAAAATTTGAATTTTAATGGCATTATGGAAAAAGCAAAAAAAAGATGGTCTTCTTTATCTCGTCAGGTAAGAGTTGTAATTAGTTTAATGGCATTTTTACAAATGGATTTTGACAAATTAAGTAAAATAAGGATTGATGACATTGATGTTGCAAACCAAAAACTAACTTATTGGGACTTTGGACTTTCCAAATCTCAGACTGTAGACATGGATCCATCAAGTGACTATTATCGACAGATTACAAACACGGTTCAAGGAGAAATGCTGGTTTCATTTTTGACTAAAGGTTTTCAGAGAGTTGGGCGAACTACTGCAGAAAAATTTGCGAAATTTGCCGGATTTAAACCCGAAAAACGACTCGGTACTATGACTAATCAAGAATTGGTAAAACTGAGTGATTCTCTCCAAAAATTTGAAGAATTTTTATCTCCTGACCCTAGCTGTCTTGCACCTTTGGGAGAAGAACCCCTGGAGAAAGGAATTCAAAAATTTTTTAATCCTGATTTTTCAGCTGTAATTCAACGTGGAGCATCAGCATATTCTGGTTTTCCTTTTGTTATTGAAATGGGAATTGCCTACGGAGGTGACATCTCCTCAAGCGGTACCAAAGTTTACCGCTTTGCAAATAGGATTCCTTTATTATATGATGAAGGAAGTGATGTTGTCTTAAAAGTAGTAAATGAAACGGATTGGAATAGATATAAGGTCAAAAACGATTCTGCACCTATGGTAATTATTTCTCATATCTGTTCAACTAGAATTCCTTACAAAACAGTTGGAAAAGAAAATGTAGCAGACAGACCTGAGATAGAACGTGAATTACGTTTAGCATTACAATTTCTTTCAAGGAAGTTATCTGCCTATATGTCAAAGAAAGGACAAGCGGAAATGGCTCAAAAACGCGCCAATCTATATTCAAAATACGTACCACTAATAGCCCAATTTTGTACTGAGTTAGCAGGAAAAAAGAAGGAACCCAACTATAAGAAAATGCTTCAGGAGGAAAAAATAATTGAGTAAAGCTAAAAGTAAAGCCACACGCGCAAAAGAAAAACAAAAATCTTTACTTGATCTATTAAAAAACCAAGGAGAAAAAATCTACAATGATTTGGAAAAAGGTGACTTTCCAAGATTTTCAGTACCAAGCAGATCAGTTAGTAACATTGTTTATGATAAAAAACTCAGACAATACATCCTTGGAACCAATGCGGCACTCCGAAGTGCAAAAAATACTTCTCAACTTCGTTCATTTACCCAATTACTATGGTTAGCTTTTTTTGCAAATAGATTATCAAACGAAAAAAAATCCTCCACGTTAAGAGATGTATATTATTCCTCACAGGCATTTGCAGTTGACTTTGAAGACCAAGCTGAATCCGATAACATTATCGTTGATTTGGAGGCAGTTTTATCTCGCCCGAGAGAGGAATTCCATGTTTTTCCTGAGGAACGAAGTAGCGTCTTTGGTGATCTAAATATCGAATATACCGTTCCAGGATATGAAGGAAAAAAAATGAATCTTTCAAATCATCCTGATGGATATGCCATTGGACCAAGTCTTACCAGTGCTGAATTATTAGATACAAGCGCAGAAATTGTGATTGCAATTGAAAAAGGCGGTCTTTTCACTAGGTTTGTAGAAGAGCAAGTTGATAAAAAATTTAAATCTATAATAGTCGACACAGGAGGCCAAGCTGCTCGTTCAACTAGAACTCTATTACGTCGACTACATGATGAATTACACCTTCCGGTAATAATTCTAACAGACGGTGACGTTTATGGCGAACATATTGCTATGGTAATTAAATCAGGTTCTGCCAATGCTGCCCATTTACGGGAGCTTACAGTTCCAGATGCAAAGTGGGTTGGAGTTTGGGCCACTGATATAGAAAAATTCAAGCTTCCAACAATACCTATGACAGAATCTGATATCAAACGATGCTATGATCTACAAAAAGATCCTAGATATCAGGAAGGAATTTGGAAAAAAGAACTAAATGTATTTTTGAAGATAAAGAGAAAAGCTGAGCTTGAAGCATTTTCGAAATATGGATTAACCAACATCACTGACAAATATTTGCCTCATAAACTAGAGTTAGCTAAAAGTCTCTGATTTTTTTATTCTTAAAGTCAAGACACCGTTTCTATATTTAAAATCAGAAATTTGCATCTCCCTTGAACCTTCAATTGGAATTTCTTTGGAAAAATTTGCCGAGGTCCTAATATACAAAATACCATCTATGAGGCGAACCATTATCTTATCTTCAGGTCCCGGGACTTCAGCAACAAATACAAATTCTTGATCTCCTTTAATAAGATCATAAACCCAGTTTTTTGTCTCTTGTTCTCTTGCTGTAAATTTTGGAGTTTGCTCTTTCGCCATTTTTTTCAAAACCCTGACCCAAAAAAACATCGTAAGTGCAGCAACTCCTATTAGGATAAAACTTACAAAACCCGAACCTGAACGTTGTGACATTACGTACACGATTCCTACAAATAAAATTACCATAATTGGAATTACAAAATTAAGTGATTGTTCATTAGAATACGCCCCCTTGTAGCTAGCCAATAAAGATTTTTTTCATTCCACCAAATATAAAGTATCTTTGATTTTTATTACCATTTTTTGAATAACTATCTTATGAAAGACGGCAAGTCTTCACAATTTACTGCAAGAGAAATTCTTTTGAAAGGTTCCTTAATTGCTCTGATTCTCACGGGTTCTTCCCTTTCTACTTTTGCCATTGCTTGGTTCATTTTAGATGATCTTTTTATGGCAATCATAATTAGCGGCATCGTTTATTTGATTATGATGATTTTCTCTCTTAAAATTTTAAAAAAACTTTTTTCTCATGATTCTAAATCCAATAAAGTTTTGTGACCAAACTGTGTGGAGTTATTCTCTTGTCTAATTTGTCTAAAATTGAAAACGATCTTGTCTCAGAGATTGGGTTGAATCCCTTAGAGGCAAAGGTGTTTCTTCTTGTAACTACACGAGGGATGATGTCTGTAAAACAAATATCTCAAACCTTAAAAATCGAAAACAATACAGCAGAGTCTACCGCGAAAAGGCTACAAGAATTAGGAGCATTTATCGATATGCCAGAATTAAACTTCGAGGCAATGCATCCCAGATTTACAGCTGTTAACATGTATCGTAAATCCTGCCAACGAAAAAATATTGAATTCAAACGAAATAAGATAGTTGATAACATTGGAGTTGTTCTTGAAAGACCCTATGAAGAAGCCAGAACAGGAAAACCAACAGGATTGGCTTAGAACTCCTTCTTAAAGTTCTAAATAGAACTATATTCTGCTGAAACCTATTGACCGTCGAAACTGAAGTCTGTAAGCACCAACCTGTTTACTTGGGTGTAATTAATCTAAACATAGATGAAAGAACGATAGGTTCGGTAGATGTCTGGCGCTGCGCGGTTTGTAAGGAAAAATTTTGTGAAGAAAAACAACTGGGAATTGAGGCTATATCTGACATTGTGGGAATGCCAAAAATTAACAAAGATGAAAAGTGGGCTGTAAGTGTTTGCAAACTGCAAAAAGGCAAAGATAAGTGGAAATTAGTTAAATTGAAAGAAAATACAGAAATAAAACATGAATGTTTGAATGAAAATATTCGAAATTTAAAAGTAAAAGATTTTTCTATCGATGATGACAACCATTGGAGCTTTTTAGTAGATGATAATGTCAATAAGGCAGTTGAAATTTAGACTTTAATCTTGGACCTAAAAATTCAAATCAATAACATTCATGGTAGTCAAATGGCTGCTAAAATTAATGGTCGTTTTACAATTGATAAAAACAGTTTCAGATTTTCAGCCATTGCCTTTGGAAGAATTGGTGGTCAAAATGTTGGAGCAAAAATCTCGAAAGCCACTGAGACCCAATTAAAAAAACTAGGATACGATGTGGATGAAGTGATTATGACCTTACAGAGGAAACTCCTCCAAGGGGATTTGACTCTCCCAGAAGGTTTGAAACGAGAAACATTTGTTGATGATTAAAATTCTGCTTCGGCCAATGCTTTTTCACACGCACAGGAGCGAGTTTTTGGAATTTCATCAATAAGAAGAGTAAGAATTTTTTTGGTTTTTTCCACATTGCCGGCCAATGTATCTAAAACTTCTTTTGCAGTAACTGGTTTTTCTGCCCATACGTCGTAATCTGTTACTGTAGATATGGAGGCATAGCATATCTGCGCTTCTCTGGCTAATTGGCACTCGGGTACTAGAGTCATTCCAATAACATCTCCATCACAACTTCGGTAAAATTTAGATTCAGCTTTCGTAGAAAATCTAGGACCTTCTATGCACACATAGGTGCAATCCTTGTGAATTTGCAATTCAATTTTTTTTGCAACATTAACAATAGAGTTTTGGAGTTCAGGACAAAAGGGATCAGCTACTGAAATATGAATTACCCTTCCATTTTCAGAAAAAGAACCCTTTCGAGTTTTGGTAAAATCCAAAAACTGGGAAGGCAATGCAAAGTCTGATGGCTTTATTTTTTCTTTGAGACTACCAACAGCGGATGGTGCAAGGATTCTTTTTATTCCTAACTGTCTAAAAGCATCAATATTTGCACGGAAATTAATAAGATGGGGTGGGATGGTGTGTTTTTTTCCATGTCTTGGCAAAAACGCAATTTTTCTACCTCTAAAAGTGCCTACTGTAATTGAGTCAGAGGGTTTGCCATATTTTGTATCTATTGTAATTTCCTTACTATCTTCCAAAAGCCCTGAATCATAAATCCCCGTACCTCCAAAAATACCGATTTCTACGTCTGTTTCCATTAGTATTTCACCAATGATTTACTCTTGTACTTACTAATTTTTTTAATTCCGTTTAAATCGGTTAATTCTATAATAAATGCAAAACCTGCAACTATCCCTCCTATTTTTTCCATTAAATCTGCAGAGGCCTTAGCAGTTCCACCTGTTGCCAATAAATCATCACAAATTAAAACACGATCTCCTGGGTTTATAGAATTCTCTTGAACCTCGATGACATCCTTTCCATATTCGATTTTATAAGATTGCTTTATTTTTTTCCCTGGAAGCTTACCTGCTTTTCTTATCATTATCATCCCCTTGTGGTATCTCATCGACATAGCACTTGCGAGAAGAAATCCCCGTGACTCAATTCCTGCAAATAGATCTATGTCTTTAGGATGAAACAATCTTTCAAATTCATCTAAAACACTAGATAATGCAGAAGGATCTTTTAGAATTGGACTAATATCTCGAAATAAAATTCCTTTTTTTGGAAAATCCGGATACTCTTTTATTTTTTCTTTAAGATTCATGAAAAATACACCTAGGTCAGAGAATAAAAATTGTTTCTTAAAACTGGGAAATTCTTATTCTTCTATAGTGAAGGTTGTATCTGCCTGGTTTGTTCTGTCGTCTACTTCAATGGCATATACACCTGGGGATAAGTCCTGTGGAATAAGCCAGATCGTTGAAAATTCTCCTGAGCCTGTGGAAACCACGGTAAGATCTGTTACCTCCTCATCGGTTGGGCTCACAATTTTGACAAATATTGTTTTTGATGGCGCTGCGCCAAAACCTTTGATTGTTATCAAATCTCCTTGATAGGAATCCTCTACACTATCTACAAAAACTGAAATTCCCTCAGACACTGCAGTATGGACTGAAAATTCAACATTATCAAAATTTGAACCACTCTTTGCATTTATTGTCCAAGTTCCAGTTTTGGCATTAACAGGAACCCGAAATGTACTATCTGAAAGGTGACCCTCTTTATTTGTGAAAGAATCAATAGATTTCACTGCATTGCCGTTAGGATCTATCAAAGTTAATTTGATGAGAATATTTTTGCCAGATGTTCCAAGAAGCAAAATAGAGTCTCCAGGATTGTAGGTGTCCTTTGTTGTTTTGATATCGATAGGACTTGCCCCAGTTTGAAGTCCAACCGAAAACACCTGACTGTCTTGAGAGTTACCTCGTTTTGCTACAATTGTGTATATTCCAGTTGAATATCCTGAAATTTTTAACTCGTATACCTTTGTTCCATCTGGATCAAGGGTAATGGTATCTGAAAACTTGTTTTTATCAGATGGATCAACTACTATGAGATCCAGTGAGGCATCCTGTGGACCATCTATTGTGATTAATGCCGTTTCACCGTCTTTGTAATTCAATTTATCCACCTTTACAATTACCTGTTCTTCTGGTAATTCCCCTAATCCAACCAGAATGATTTCAGTAACTTCCTTTTGAGTGGCATAAAGAACGTAGGTTCCCTCAAGGTATGAAACGTCAGTTTTATGTTCAAATTCAACTGCGCCATCATCTCCAATTTCTAAAACTTCTGTAAAAACTTCGATGCCCTGTGGATTTTCAAGAGTCAACTCTAATTTTTCATTTGGTGTAGCTGTACCATTAAATTGCAGAGTTTCGCCGGAATTAAATTTTAATTTTATTGGTTCTATGTTTATTGTTTTAGAGGATTTTACTGTCCAACTTTTTGTGATGGTTTGTTTACCGTCAGTAATCTCTGCTTTGTATAAACCCAATGGGGAATCAATTGGTATACTGGTTTGATAACTCCATTTACCATTGGAATCGACTTGTGTTGCATTAGTCGTAATAATCTTGTTAGTGGGATCTTTGATTGTAGCAGTAACACTTCTACCCGGGCCAGCAGTTCCGCTCAAACTAACTAGATCGCCCCTCTTTAACACATCTGATAATCCTTTCATTGTTAATGGAACTTCGTCGGTGGATGCCATCCTACCTAATTCTTCTCCAAGTCTAAGGCTGAGATCCTTTACATTTCCGTCTTTATCTTTTATCGAAAAATTGACTCTGTCAGCATCAAGGTTTCGTGGAATCTTTGAAGTAATAATAAAAAACCCATCATCATCTGATTGAAAAGTTTCTAATTTTTTGTTATCTATAAAAAAACTCAATTCATGATTTGTTCCAAATCCTTCACCGGTTATTCTTATTGTAGAGCCAACGTTTGGTTTTTCAGGAATTATGCGAAAAACTGATTTTGTTAAAACACCTGAACCCTCCGATGCAGCTTTTGTCTGTCCTTCGAAACCTGATGACTCTGTTGAAAGTGTTTTGCCAGTTTCTATCTGTACGTTATTCTTATCTAATACTTTCCAATTAATTCCCGGTTTTGCCTTGTCGGTTTTAATTCCAAACTTGACTGATTCTCCAGATTTTACGGGTTCTGTGGTGACAAATACTAAGACACCTTCGGGAGTTTTGGTTCCTGTCCAACCTTGTTCTGTCTTAAACGATTTGAAGGAGACATCGTTACTTAACCATAATCTAAACATGGATGCTTCGGAATTCCCCTCATTTTCAAATTCGATAATTGAGGTCTCTTCAAAACTTATACTTTTTGCAGTGACCTTCTTTTGTTGAGCTGATACGTCCTCTATCGGCTGTATAACAACCAGTACAGCCACAAGTAAAACCGAAAGGATAACGCCCCTTACTAAGGACTTTTGCATAACATTATTTGATTGCATATCTCTAAATTAAATCTTAAATGAATTTTAAAACTAAGGTATTTTTTGCTTCTGGGTTATTCATGAGTAAAACTCATTAAGATTGCCATTTTCAAACCTTGGCTCTAGGAAATTTTCCTATATCTGAGGATAATGCGTTTTGGTGCTGTCTAATTCGCTCTGCAATTGATCTGTAAAGTGCCCTAAAACCATCTTTTGTCTTATCGGAAAGAAAATCGGTCTCACCTAAGGCAATTTTCTCACAAATGTATCGAGTTATCTCTTCGTTATCGAAATTACCCCATCCATCCTCCCTATGATCTTCCCATATTGATTGTAGATTCTCCACAATTCCTTTCTTTCCTTTAGCATCTACTATTTCTTTTGAAAGATTATCGAATCCTTCTCTTCTGAGTTTGATTTCATAGGTTTGGTTAACGGCATAAAGATAATCATCTGGAGTTATGTGATCTTCTATCGATTGAAGGGGTTTTCCTTGAAGTTCAAAGAAAATTGTTTGTACCTCAGAAAATTCATTTGCGATTAATTGGGCCGAGATCTGCTTAGACTCATCGCTATTATCCAACAATACGAAGGTTTTGTATCCATGATTTCTATAAAAAATTGATAACGGAAGAACCGAATTTTTATTGTATGCTGCAACAATATTTAGCGGATTCATGGAGATATTTGGATCCTGCAGGAATTTATCAAATGCATTTAGATACATGCAATCTGACATTGTTTCTACAATTATCACTGGTCTTGAATTTGTTCCAATTTCCCTATCGACAATAGAACCAACAAGTCCTCTTGAAAGACCATAAAGAATTGGAGTCAATGTCTTGTCATCGGCATTCCAATAATCATAAAATATTCTGCTTAGGTGTTTTCTTTTATCCAGCTCAACCACAAGTAAATTTCCTGGGGTGTAATCAAAAATCATAAACGGTGAATGGGTTGCATACAGAACTTGGTTAGATCCTGCAAGATCTTTTAGCAGATCAGAAATTCCCATCTGTTGCGTGGGATGAAGGTTCCTTGCAGGTTCATCTAGAAGTAAAATTGCCTCCTTTAGTTCTGCTCTTTGAGTTTCTGCAGCAAAATTAACAATAAAAGAAAATGTCCACTTGAAACCTTCTGCCCTTCTATTTAGAAGACCTGTATTTGTTACGGTTCCGTCTCTGTGTACATCTGATATTACAACGCTCATGATATTTCCTGGCTGATATCTCAAATCTACGTGGATCGGGTCTCCTTTCCAGGCTGGATTTAGTTTATTTGTTAACCGATTACTTGCTGTGTTTAGAAATTTTATCAATTTTGAGGGACTATCTTTAAGCTCCTCCATCTTTTGAACATCCAATTCTGCGAGGTAGAAAAGATTTCGCACTGTTTCTGCTTTATCAAATTCCTCAACATATTCAATTCCATCATATTTTTTATTCATTGTTTCCTTGATGAATTCGTTGAGATTTATGTTGCCATAGATTTTTTTATAGTCTGAAAAATATACAAAACGTGGATGTAGTTCATTTTCGATAAAACTTTCTAATGCTGATCTATCTGAAGTTCCACGAAGTAAATTTGTAAATTGATTTTCTGGACTTTCGTAGATTTTTTCCCACTCTTTAACTACTTGTGGTTCCTCAGAAGCTATTACGTGGAATTGATTACTAAACTCTGCCATATTCCTATCAAAATCTTCCTGGGAATCGGGTGCAGATTCATCGAAAAATTTTGTATCTAACTGAATTAGAATATGATTTGGAATGGTGTCAAGAAACCTGTAAATTTTTAACTTAAAATTTTCCCAAGAGTTTATCGCTTTATTTTCTTCATCACTGATTCGAAGACTACCGAAATCATATTGGGTCTTGGCAGATTTGTTAGTTCGAATAATTCGTAATTTTTTTACTTCCTGTAAATTTGGGAATTTTTCTTTTATTAAACTGGTCTCTTTTAGGTTAAGCTCAAACTCTCCTTCAACAATATTTACTTCTGACTTTAACTCTTCAGACATTTCATCGCAGAGATCCAAATCAGAAATATTTTCGTCTCGATTTAGTAGGGTTAAGGCTTCAAGAATTGTAGTCTTGCCACTCTCATTTCTTCCTACAAAAGCAGCCAAGTCGCCAACAGAGATCTCCCCTGAATCGTGAATGCAACGAAAAGCCCTAACTCTGAATTTTCGAAGTCGCATCTAGGCGGTATTTAGATCGAGACGATTTAATTCCTTCGTCAGAATTATTCTAGTATTTTGTCTACTAAATAGATATATGGGAACAAAATTTGCTTTAATCGAAGTGGCTACAAGAAGCGTGGCATATCTTGTCTTTTTAGTACCTATTATCATATCAGTTGCATTTGCCTCCTTTGTAATGTCTGATATTCTGGCAGAATCTGACCGCGAATTAAACATGTGGCAATTTCAAGGCTCTGGAGTAACCAAGGTTTCTGCCTCAGATATTGCACTAGTTGGAATTCAAAAAGAATATTCTACTAATTCTCCAGTTAGTTTTGAGATTAGAGTTAACAATTTGGACTATGATTGTGGGGATCTTTACATTACAATTTACGAGAAAAGCATCTCTTCAAATAAGGTGTTTTCACAAAATGGTTTCTTTGAGCAGTGTTTTGTAAAAGATAACTCTCTTTTGCCAGTTGACGATGAATTTTCTGAAGTAATCAATGTTAGAGGAAGCTATGAGGTTCTTGTTGAAATAAGTGACAAAAATCAAAAAGAAAAAATTTCAAGCAGAGCTAAATTTACTGTGAAATAGGAAAAAAGCGATGTTATATATTGATTCTTTCATGCATTTTCTTTATCATATATAGGGATAAAAATGGCAAAGAAAAAACAAGTAGATTCTGAAATTGAGGATAAAACCAAAAAAGAAACCAAGGCTGTAAAAAAGGCAAAAGGTCGCTCAGCTAAAAAACCCAGCAAACCAGTAGTAAAACCTGCAGACAAGAAAAAGGCAAAAAAAACTGAATCAAAGACAGTTACTAAAAAAACTGTAAAACCTGCAGACAAGAAAAAGGCAAAAAAAACTGAATCAAAAACCACTGGTAAGAAACAGACAAAGAAAACTAGTGAAAAAAAGACAGGCAAGCCCGAAAAGAAAAAGGCAAAAAAACCTGAAAAAGTTGAGGAGCCAAAAACCCTCGAAGAGGAACTAGAGGAGCAACTTACTGATGAAGAAATAGAAAATTTTCAAATTGAAAAAGTGGATATGGATAAACTCACAAACAAGGTTTGTGAAATAATTGCCAAATTCGAATCATCTGGGATGCTGCAAAGCGAATTGTGGAAAAAATTAAAACTCAGCAGCAGAGACGGCTCAAGATTAGCATTAAAACTTGAGAGAATGGGAATAATTACACGTGAGAAAATTCTTGAAAAAGGAAGATGGACCTACAAATTAATTCTTAAAAAAACTCCAATTAGTACACTTTCAATAGAAAACGCGCCATGTTTGATTTGTCCTGTTGAGCAAAAATGCTCCCTTGAAGGCGAGGTTAGCCCAAGAACTTGTCAATGGATTGAAGAGTGGGTAATAGCCGATATTAAAAAACCAAAGAAGGAAAAATGAAACTAATTGATGCCAAGCGAGATCACTATAGAAAACTTGCCCATGAACAAGGATATCGTAGTCGTTCTGCCTTTAAACTAAAAGAACTCAACAAAAGTTATAGAATTATTGGGCCCGGATTTTATGTCTTGGACCT
>JBFJMG010000014.1:0-12783 GCA_041634015.1 Nitrosopumilaceae archaeon | reverse complement strand
TGCAATTATTCATGGCATAAAAAATCAAGGGTATACAAGTCAACCATTTAAAGTAGGCCCAGATTACATTGATCCAACTTTCCTAACAAAAATTTCGGGAAATGACACTAGGAATCTTGATGTATGGTTAATGGGAAAAAAGCAACTTTACAAAACTTTTGTTCTACACTCTCGTTCTGACATTTCAATAATTGAGGGAGTTATGGGGTATTATGATGGCTTTTCTGGTAAATCTAGTTATGCAAGCACTTATCATGTCTCAAACATTTTAAAATCTCCTGTAATCCTAATACTGGATGCTAGTAAGGCTGCTCGTTCTGTTGCGGCAACTGCTTTAGGATTCAAAAAATTTCATAAAAATTCCAGAATAGAAGGTCTTATCCTAAATAATATTGGAAGTAAAAAACACGAAACCCTTTGTAAACAAGCATTGGAACCATTTCGTATTCCTATCTTGGGGTACATACCTAAAAATCTAAATTTCTCTCTTTCTTCTAGACACTTAGGATTAATTCCAACAATTGCTAGCAAAACTCAGGAAAAAGCAATACAAAAAATTTCAAAAGAAATTGCTGATTTCCTGGATATTGAAAAAATAATTCAGATTAGCAAAAAAGGACCATCTTTTAAAAAGATTATTGGAAAACCAATAAAAAAGCCAATAACTTCAGTTGCAGTTGCTCTTGATAGCTCTTTTAATTTTTATTATCATGATAATTTAGAATCATTAAGAAGGGAAGGAGTAGAACTTAAATTTTTTAGCCCAATATCAGATTCCAAAATTCCTCGCTGTCATGGACTTTATCTTGGAGGGGGATTTCCTGAGGTGATGGCCAAGCCCCTTCATAAAAATAAAAAAATGAGAAAAATTATCAAGGAGATGGCAGAAGATAACACACCAATTTATGCTGAATGTGGAGGATTGATGTATCTGACAAAATCAATTCATGACGGTACTAAAAAATTAAAAATGGTCGGATTATTTGATGCAGAAACGCGCATGACAAGGAAAATGAAATTAAATTATACAAAGGGGAAAATTACTACGAATTGTTTGATTTCCTCGAGGGCAAAAAATTTTCAAGGCCACGAATTTCATTACTCAGAACTTTATGCAATTCCAAATGATTCAAACTTTGTTTACAACCTATCAATTGGTGAGGGGATTAAAGAAAAAAAGGACGGACTATGTGTTAATAACACACTTGCATCATATAGCCACCTTTATTTTGACAGCGGGAACTTTTCAAAAATATTTGCTAAAAAATGTTTAGAATTTTCAAAAACATAAGGAAAAACTTGACTTCAGTCTCCTTACATTAGCTTATACAACGCATTTACTATTGCAGCTGCAGTTGAACTTCCACCTTTACGTCCCTCATTGGTAATATATGGAACATTCAAAGATCTGAGTTGATGTTTTGATTCTGCTGCTGAGATAAAACCTACTGGTATTCCAACAACCAAAGCAGGATTAACCAATGAATCTTTTATCATCCCAATTAATTCTAGCAGAGCTGTTGGAGCATTACCAATTACAACTATTCCTCCATTAATTTCATCTTTTGATTCTTGCATAGAAATTTGAGATCGAGTTTTCCCTTCTTTTTTTGCCATCTCAGCGATTTTGGGATCTGAAATTTTACATACGACCTGATTTCCATAATTAATCAGATTCTGTTTATTTAAAAGTCCAGAAACTCCATTTACATCTACTACTATATTACAACCTTCTTTTAGTGCTTCAAGACCACTTTGAATTGCATTGTTTTTAAAAATAATTGCATTGTTTTTAGCAAAATCGAAATCGGCTGTTGAGTGTATTACTCTTCTAACAATAGGCCACTCTTTTTCATCGTAATTATGAGAACCAATTTCATTCTCAATCATTTCCATACTTGCATCTTCAATTGATTGACCTTTTCTAGTTTGCATTCTCAACCTCTTTGGCTCTTTCAATAATAAGCTCGATCATTTTTTCATCAGTTCCAAGATGTTTTGTTTTGTATACATTTTTTAATTTAAATTCTTCAATAGCTGGATTTAGATCATTATTGATATCAGTTTTTACATGAGCACCTTCATGCAAAAAATAAAACACTATTATCAAAACTTCAGGATTATTCTTGGCACATTTTTTTATTGCTTGAGGAATATCTGGTTGCTCAATTTCCAAAAAACAACGATCAACATTTCTGTACTCTCCTTTTAATTTATCAACCACGTAATTTAATGACATCTGGGCGTTAGGATCTTTACTACCATGGCCTATGATTAGAACATCTACGTTATTTTTCAATAAGTTTATGTTATTTTCTTTTAGAGTTGAGGTTATTCGATTTTCTACTAAATCAACCATAGTTTGGTGCATACTCATAGGTTTTGTAACGACAAATTTTACATCAGTACCTTCTTGAAATTTCATTACTTTGGCTACTGCAAGTTTTACTTTTTTTCCAGGATAAAGAAAGTAAGGAACAATAGTTAAGGAATCAATTTCATTTTTGAGACATTTTTTGATCCCATCTTCTATATACGGAGGCTCAACCTCAAGAAAACAAAAATCGGAAAAAACATAGTCGCCTTTATCTTTGACTAGTTGACAAATTTTCTCTAATTCTTCTGATGCCTCTCTTTGCCTACTTCCTCTATCTATGATTAGTAAACCTCTTTTCATTTTTCTACCCTAGCTATTGCAATAGTCAAATCTGGTGAAAATTTTTGTTTTTCCACGATTAAATTACCTCCTGAAACCTTCAAGGCAGCAGCTTCAGCCACACTTGCAGTTCCCTCAAAGGATTTTACCAGAGAGGACGGGTTAGGAATACTCACCTTCGCCAAATCCTCCCTCTTCACATACTCGATTGGAATATTCATATCATTTCCTAACTCTATCAGGCCTTTAACATCCACTTCCTTTTTAATAGAGACGAATTTTGCAATGGAATCAGGACTTAGACAATATTTTTTTAGACATGACTTTAGACTATCTCTGATTTTTTCCTTTGTAGTGTTCCAATGTAAGCCAATTCCGACAATTAGAGTTAATGGTCTATAGATCACTGCATCATTAAAGGATTCCAAATCGAAGGTTTTATCAGAAATGATGAGATATCCTTTAGAATTTGATTTTATTAATTCTTTTAGGGTTGAATAGATTGTTACGTTTTTTGGCATTTCTTTTACCCACCAATTTTTTTCTCCTGAATCTTGAAACACTCCTATTTTTTCCTCATTCACCATGTGAGCGCTAACTTTCGTAATTTGAGATTGATTGTCAATTTTCCACCCAAAATCCTTTCCAATAAGATCCACTGGTATGGTTTTGTTTACATCAGCGGCAGTTGTGATTACAGGAGTTGACTCTAACCGATGAGCTATATCGAGAGTTAACTGATTTGCTCCTCCTAAATGCCCCGATAGAGTACTTATCACAAAATTAGCTTTATCATCGATTACAATTACTGCAGGATCCGTTTTTTTATCTTTAAGAAATGGAGCGATTAGTCTTATAACAGCCCCTAATGAAAATACACATACTAAAGCATCAGTTGAAGTGAATATTTCACCAATTTTTTTTGTAGTTGTTTCAGAAAACCAATTTACATCAAGATTTGTATCTAAAAATTTGTTTGGGGCATAAATCTTACATGAGGGAAATAATGATTTTAATTTCAAACCTATTTTGATACCATTTTTTGTTATTGCAAGAACTGAAAATTTGTTCACGGTTTTTCCTTCCAGAATTTAATAAAATACCTTACTGACCAGTGAATTTAGCCAGAGTTTTTCCATCAAAATCAAATAAAATCACTTCAATAGGAATTTTCTCTTTGGAATGCTTCCTCATGTGCGTATGAACTTTCTGGCAAATTTCCTCAAAAAACCCGTTTAAATTGTTCTCTGATACAATTTCGTATACATGCCTTGCTGTATTTGCCCTTCTAATTTCATCGATCACTTTGGGTGTAGCATTACATTTACTTGCCAATATTGATAGAAAATTCATATCAACTTTGGATCCTTTGACATGGGTTTGTTTAACACCCGATGCCATCTTAGCAAGTTTTCCGATAAATCCAACCACATATGCTTTTTTTATTCCTTTTTTTGCACATTGTTGAATTGTATATCCAACAAAGTCACCCATTTTCACGAAACAATGATCGGGTAAATCCAATAATTTTTTCGCAAAATCCTCACTTCTCCCCCCAGTTGTTAACACAACAATTTCATTTCCCATTGCAAGTGCCACATCCAAATTTTGTCTTATGGAGGCAGCAAAGGAAGCAGTAGAGTATGGGATTACTATTCCACTAGTACCTAGTATTGAGATACCTTCTACGATTCCAAGTCTAGGATTATCAGTTTTTTTCGCAAGCTCTTTACCCTTTGGTACTGAAATCACAACCTTAATGCCATTCTTCTTGAGAACATCATTTCCGACATCCCTGATATTCTGCTCAATCATCTTTTTAGGAACAGGATTGATTGCAGGTTTATCTATTTCCAATCCTAATCCCGGTTTAGTAACTATTCCCACACCCTCGCCGCCGTCTATTTCTAAGGTGTTTGGAGAATTGGTTAAAAATAATGTTACAACTATTTCTGCACCATGTGTTACATCCGGATCATCCCCCCCATCTTTAATTACAGAACATTTAGCAGAACTTGAGTTGAATTCACAATCTTTGATCTTAATTTTCAATTTATCTCCTTTTGGAAGGATCACATCAACAAAATTAGTTCTTTTTTGACTAATAAGAGATAATAAAGCTGCCTTTGAAGAGGCAGCAGCACAGGTACCTGTTGTGTAACCAGTACGAAGTTGTCTTCCTTCTTTGACATTCATAACAAAAGTAGAAGAGTTTGCGTATTAATTCTTGTAGGAAAATAGGATCTTTAAAATTTAATGTTTAACCATTGCAGTCATGAAAGGTGATTCCGGTCGTATTGCAATAACTGGAGCAAATGGATTTGTTGCAAGAAATCTAAGAAAATACCTCAATACAAAACACATTGAGGTGGTAGCCATTGCGAGAAAGAATTTCCACAGCTATAAATCTGAAAAAAAAATAATCTCACCTAATTATTCTGAAAAAACCTTACTTTTAGGACTAAAAGGTTGTGATGCAATGGTTCATCTTGTTGGAATTGGAAATCAAACTACAAATTCGGATTACCTTTCAACAAATGTGACTCTAACAAAAAAGTTAATTCAAATCTGTAAAAAAAAGAAAATAAAAAAAATTATTTTTAATAGTGGATTGGGAGTATCAAAAAAGTCTACTCTGAGTTATTTTATATCTAAATTCCATGCCGAGCAGGAAATTATAAAATCTGGAATAGACTACACAATATTCCGACCCTCTTACATAATCGGAAAAGATGACTTATTGACTAAGAATTTTAAAAGACAATCAAAAGAAGGCAGAATAATAATTCCGGGCTCGGGAAAATATATGATACAACCAATATTTGTTGAAGATGCTATTAAGATAATTACGGTGGCTATTTTTTCAAAAAATTTTACAAACAAAATATTAGATTTAGTAGGTCCAAAAGCCTTAAGCTTTGAAAAATTTGTAAAAGTTTATCTCCAGAACAAAAAACTAAAATTTAAAAAATTTAATCTTGAAAAACTGTATTTTAAAGCAATTCACAACCCAAATTCATGTTACAGTGTGGATGATTTGAATATTCTAATTGGAAGTTTTGTTGCAAATCATAAAAATATCGAAAAACTTTCAGGAGTAAAACTAACTAACTTCCTTAACCTTTAGAGTCCTGCAGCCTTTTTGAGCATTTCTGCTTTATCTGTATTTTCCCATAAAAATTCAGGATCATTCCTCCCAAAATGACCATACGCTGCAGTTTTTCTGTAAATTGCTCTTTTTAGTTTCAAATTAGATATTATTGCAGACGGTCTTAGGTCAAAATTTTTTCGAACTATATTTTCAATATCTTCCTCGGAAATAACACTTGTATCAAAAGTATTTACCATTATGGATACAGGTTCTGGAACTCCAATCGCATAAGCCACTTGAACTTCACATCTTTCTGCTAAACCTCCCGCAACAATATTCTTCGCAATATATCGGCACATGTAACATGCAGATCTATCAACCTTTGAGGGATCTTTACCAGAAAAGGCCCCACCACCGTGTCTTCCAAAACCACCATACGTATCAACAATAATTTTTCTCCCCGTCAATCCTGCATCTCCGTGGGGTCCTCCAATTTCGAATTTACCCGTAGGATTTACAAATATTTTAATTTGATCGTCCCACAAATTGCCACAAACTGGTTTGATTACTTTTTGAATAATTGCTTCCCTGATCTCATTGTTCAATACTGATGGATCGTGTTGTGTAGAAACTACAATTGTTTCTATCCTTTTTGGTTTATCATTTTCATATGCAACGGATACTTGAGATTTTCCATCCGGTCTTAGCCAGGAAATTTCTTTTGATTTTCTGACCTCAGAAAGTTTTTTTGTTAGTTTATGAGCAAGCATAATCGCCATTGGCATAAACTCTTCTGTTTCATTGGTAGCATAACCAAACATTAGACCTTGGTCTCCTGCTCCCTGATCCCTTTCTTGTGTTGGAGTTACACCTTGACTAATATCTGGACTTTGTGAATGCAGTCTTAAAACCACCTCGCATGAATCGCCATCAAATTTTAAATCCTGACTATCATATCCTATTTCTCTAATGGTTTTTCTGATTAATTCCTCCTGTGCTGACTTATCGAATTTAGCCTTCGATGTTACCTCTCCTGCGACTACTACAAATCCGGTCGTAACCATGGTTTCTACGGCCACTCTTGAATCAGGATCCTGTCTTAGGTACTCATCTAAAATTGCGTCAGAAATCTGGTCACAAATTTTATCCGGATGCCCCTCCGTTACGGATTCAGATGTAAAAAGAAAATTTTTTGTCATAAGAAAAACCTAGAATTCTAGAGTTCATTTTCTAATTTAATAAATAAAACATTATTGCCTCTTACGATGACTCGACCATAATTTGCAATTACCTTACTATCTTGAAACTCTTCTGCATCTGTCATAATCAAGTTCATATACGAATCCACATTATCCATTTTTCCTTTGTATTCGACTTCATTTTTTAGTCTAACCGTGACCTTTTTTTTCGTATTTTTTTGCAGTGTTGTTAAAGGTCTTTTGGAACTTGATTGCGACACGAATTAATCACTTGTTTTGCATTCTTCGTCATCCAGAATAAAAGCCTTGCCACCTTACATCAAAAAATTGGCATTCCTTAAATTTTCCAAATTTTTACAATACCTGATAAGATGATTGAAACGGGGTTACCAACATTAGATCAATTCTTGGGGGGAGGCATACGAAATGGGCTTATTACTGACATTTTTGGGGCTAATGGAACTGGCAAAACCACACTTTCAATGCAAATTTCAATTAATTCCTTAAAACATGGAGGCACAGTTTTGTATCAAGATACGACAGGTGATTTTCGCCCCGAAAGACTACTTCAATTAACTAAAGACCACAACACTAGTCATGATTTATTAGATAACCTCAAAGTAGTGCGCATTACAAATAGTGTTCAACAAGAAAGTTACCTTTCAAAAATTAATGTAGATGATGATACCTCATTAATGATAATTGATAATATCAGCGATCTTTTCTCGTTTGAATATCCACGAGAAAATCAAACTTTGGAGAAATTTACTAGTTTTTTGAACTATCTACACAAACTTTCATTATTTGCAAACCAAAATAAGCTTCCAGTTGTTGTAACTAATATAATTCGAAATTTCAATAATTTAGAGGTCGAAAACATTTCCCAAATTACAAATTTTTTTACACATGTTAAGATTAATCTTTCTAAAGAAGGAAAAATATATCAAAGCAAAGCTTATTCGCCCTTTAAAGAATCTAGATTTTCCTACCAAATTTCGTTAGAAGGATTACATGAAATACCTTAAGCTATTTATCCGTGCATGACTATTTTTTATTATGGCCGGAATTTTCGATTCTATCCCAATAATTTCAGTTGTTCTATTTGCAATAGGTTTAGTTGGGGTAATGGTATATGAAAGATCGAGATCACGACAAACAGAAGAAGCAAATACTTGATCCTAAATTAATCGCTAAATTCAATTCCTTCGGCTTCAAAAAACTTACAGAGATACAAAAAAAAGGCATCCCATTTGTTATCCAAAAAAAAGATTCTCTAATAATTGCTCCAACAGGTTCCGGAAAAACCGAATGTTCTGTCATTCCAATTTTTTCTCTTATTAAAAAGTCAAAGCAAGATGCAAAAATAAAAGTATTATACCTTACACCTCTACGTGCACTGAATCGTGATGTTTTCAGGAGAATTACGACTTACGCGGAACACGATGGATTATCTTTAGAGATTAGGCATGGGGATACACCTCAATCCATTCGCAAAAAAATTTTAGAAAAACCACCCGATGTTCTTATCACAACTCCTGAAACCCTTGTTATCCTTTTAACCCAAAAAAAAATGCTAGATGCTTTATCTGAACTTGAATGGGTTGTAATAGACGAAGCCCATGAATTATTGTCTACTGAAAGAGGCTCGCAGTTATCTATCAGTTTAGAACGTCTTCAAATAAACTCTAAAAATGAAATAACCAGAATCGGACTTTCTGCCACAGTCGGAAATATCGAGGAAGCATCTAAATTTATTGTGGGGACCAAAAGAAAATGTAAGATAATTCAAGATAAAACCATAAGGAAATACGACGTTGATATAAAATACGTCGATGGTTCTATTTCAGATGTTGCAGATAATATAATTGAGTATGTTACAAAACTCCAAATAAATTCCCCAATACTTTTGTTTACAAATTCTAGAGGAGAATCTGAATTTCTGGCATCAATTTTAAAAGATAAATCGTCCATACCTATTGAATTACATCATGGTTCACTCTCAAAACAAGTAAGAGAGGAAACAGAGAGCTCTTTGAGAGAAGGAAAATTTGGTATTGTTGTATGTACATCATCTCTTGAATTAGGATTAGATATTGGCTCTGTTGAATTTGTAATACACTATGGTTCTCCTAGACAAGTTTCAAAACTAGTCCAAAGAATAGGAAGGAGTAAACATAATCGTAATTCTTCTGCAAAAGGATTGATAATAACAAATAACCCAGATGACGAATTTGAAGCAACAGCTATTTTGCAGAGAGTTAAAGATGGATCTATTGAGGAACAAAAAATTCACTCAAATTCGTTAGATGTATTGTCTCATCATTTAGTAGGTTTGTCCATGCAGTTAGGAGAAGTACCGATTAATTTTGCCTATAATTTAATAACAAAGGCTTATCCCTTCAGAAATTTAACCCTAGAAGATTTCATTGAAATAGTTGAATTATTGGATTCCAATTTTCTTCTTTTTTTTAATCGTAAGAAGATGACATTTTGGAAAAAAGGAAAAGCCTTCAGATATTTCTTTGAAAATTTATCTACAATTCCTGACATCTTGAAATTCAAGGTCTTTGATTCTGTTAACAAAAAAATAATTGGCACTCTTGACCAGAGATTCGTCGGGGATTTTGGGGATTCAGGCAATATTTTCGTTTTAAGAGGATTACAATGGAGAATCATGAATGTAGATGAAAAATCCCTCTTGGTAAACGTTGAACCATTTCCCTCTACAGGTGTTAAAGTACCCTATTGGGAAGGTGAAAGTATTCCTGTGGATGTAAACACCTCAAAAAAAGTCGGTCTTTTTAGGTCAAAAGTGAAAAACGGCTCTTTAACCTTATCCAACAAAATAATTACAAAACTTAATTTTGATAATATTCCAGATGAAAAAACAATCGTTGTCGAATCAGTAAAAACCCAAAATGAATTAGTATTACATAGCTGCTTCGGTACAAAGGTAAATTCAACAATTGCCAACATATTGTCTTCAATGCTAGCATCAATTTTAGGCTCGATAGTTGAAGCTAGATCTGATGCTTATAGAATTATTCTTTCTTCTAGATCTAGAATTTCAGAAAAATTACTAAAGGAAATTCTCAAAGATAAATATGATTTGCCAAAAATTGTTAGTGCATCTCTTACTGGCACTCATAATATTAATTGGCGAACATGGTGTGTGGCCAAAAAATTTGGAGTTGTAAGTAGAGGTGCAATATACGAACGTAAATCTGCTAGATTTCTTTATGAACGATTTTTGAAAACCCCACTAGTTAAGGAGGCAACTAGAGAATTATTTCATGATAAATATGATCTAAAACAGACAGAAAAAATTCTTGAAAGGATAAGAAATGATGAGATCAACATTATCTGGATTGAACTTGATAAATTCTCAAAATTAGCAGAACCAATTCTAGATCATACTTCAAAATATTATTCTTCCCCATCCAATGTCGATAAAAGTCTTTTAGAACTTGTGAAAAAAAGGCTTTTGAAAACGAAGCACAGATTAATTTGTGCAAGATGTGGTCGATGGGAAAGAGTTATGGAAACAAAGGAGATAAAGGATCTTCTAATCTGTCCTTATTGTAAAGGACGACAAATAACCTCTACATTTTATTCTGATTTTGAATTACCAAAATTAATTCGTAAAAAACATCAGGGAAAAAAACTAACATTAGAAGAGAAACATAAATTCGATCGAGCCTGGAAAGCATCCTCCTTAATTCAAAACTTCGGAAAAAAAGCTATCCTTGTTTTATCTGGATATGGTATCGGGCCCGATACCGGAGCTCGAATATTACGAAATATGGTTGATGAAGAATACCTTTACAAACAAATCTATGAGGGAGAAAGACAATATGTTATGACTCGAGGATTCTGGGACTAGTTTTTCTTAATTATAGTCGTAAACGGTGTTAAAGATAACTCTACCCTTCCTTCCAAACCGGATTTGGCAGTAACTCCTCTGATGGAAACTATTTCACCTATCAAACACTCATCAATTATTTTTGCCTGATCCCTCCAACCTTTTATCCAAATTTGTCCGGTTTCGTCCTCAACAAACATTTCGGAGAGAAGAATATTTTCTCCCGTTTTTGTTTGAATATCGCGTCGTTCGGGTTTTTTGAGAATTATTGCCTCAATACAATAATTTCTTCCCACTTTGATATCTGCAATCTTTGTTCTCAAGTTGGATTTTGATGGAATATTTTTTTTATCATCAAGCTTTCTAACGAAGGAATTTTCATCAATAGTAACTGAATTCCCATAAACCTTTGAAGGCATACATTCCACTATGTCGTCTTCATTAAATTGAACTGTAGATTGTGAAAGATCAGTTAAATTTAAAAGATTTTTTTCTGAATCTGCGCCAATTATCAATCTATTTCCAGAATTACTTTTTGAAATTGAAATTATCCTTAGCGTAATTGGCTCGGTTTCTTTTTGGCCTATAACATCAATAATAGTCGATTCATTTCCGTGTAACTCAAGACCCTGATTTCCAGTTTTAGTTTTTACACCAAATAATTTTACCTTAGCCCCACTTGGAATATTTTTTGGAAGGTGTGCCTCATCCTGTCCCCATAGAACAACTCCCACAGATTTGTTGTCATTTCCCTTTAACCTTAATCTTAATGCCTTTCCAGGTAGACCACGACTATTAGTAAATGACATTGTGGTGATAGGACCATCCATTGCTCCTGACACAACTAAATCTTGTTGATTTTCTTTCATTAAACTAACATCAACAATAAGGGAATTAATTTCTGGGATATTGCTAGAATCTTCTACTGATTCAATATTGGAGCCTGAGCCCAGGTTCAAGGTGGGGGCTCCATTCAGATCGGATTTCACATAAGCCTTTATTATCTTAATTAAATCACCAGGTTTCAAATTCTCGATAACTGGAAGTTTCGCTTTATCATCCCAAAGCTTGACATTTACTTTAGAATCATTATCATAAACCGTCATTGTCCTTAAAAAAACAGGTGATCCATCTTTTCTTGAAAATTGTCTTGTAGGAGAAAAATTCATCACTCTTGTTTCTACAGAAACCTCCTTTGCACCCACGTACAAGTCTTTTAATTTCAATTCGGTCTTTGGTGTTTCTGCTAAAGAAACACCCAAATCTGCGGCAATCAAAAATAGTGCTCCCTGATCTGTTAAATAACCTGCTCCTATCTTTTCTTTTTTTTGTTTTATTAGAGTTTGAATTCGTTCTTTATTCATTTCAGGTTTTTTTTCAAGCAGGATTTTTAACAGATCATCATATTCAGACAAGTTGATTCAGTTATTTTTTATCACTTTATAAAAATTTCATTAATTAATAGGAAGATCAAAACTGAGTCATGTCCTGTATTTCCGCGAAATCAATAAACAAACGATACGGATCAATAACTGCACTTGAAAATATCGATTTAAAGGTAGAATCTGGACACGTTTTTGGGTTCTTAGGACCTAACGGAGCTGGAAAATCCACAATGATAAAAATTCTAACTACCTTAATACCCCCAAATACTGGTGAATTAAACATCTTAGGCATAGATGCATTAAAACAACCACTTGAGGTTAGGAAAAAAATTGGAGTGGTTTTGCAACAGCCTAGTTATGAACCAACTTTGACTGTTGAAAAATCGTTGGATAAATACGGTGTAATGTGGGATGTTCCATCTAAAAAAAGGAAACAACGTGTTGAAGAATTATTATCCGAATTTGAATTAGGAGATATTAGAAATAAGAAAAATGAAGAGCTCTCTATTGGACAGAGAAGGAGAGTGCAAGTTGCACGAGAATTTATGCACGATATGGACCTATTATTTCTAGATGAACCTACAATTGGT
>JBFJMG010000013.1:0-13980 GCA_041634015.1 Nitrosopumilaceae archaeon | reverse complement strand
ATTTTTTGCACCAGAAATTTTTACTGTTTCTAATTGAAATCCTGCAGCTTGTAAAACTGTCGCCACGACTGATAATGTGTCCTCTACATCGTCTTTGTTAAGTCCTGTAACTTCCACAAAGAGGTTTCTTGTTTTTGTTGTAACGGTGGTAATCGCAGCGTTAATGATAGGAGGAACTGAGATTGTTTTGTTTTTAGAATCAATAATTAGTGGAACTTTAGTAGAATTTCCTAGGATATACCCATAATCTTTTCCTACATCAGAATTTGTTAAAATTTCATCAATGGATAACTCTTTTTGGGAATTTAGTGGTATGAATTTATGTTTTCGATTTGTTGTAGTATATTTTAGCGGAAATGATACTGTATCTAAATCATGAATTCCTATGGAGGATTTTTTTCGTTTTCTTCCTATTCCAAAATGAAGATCTTCCTGCATAACAATTAGCTGTTTTAATGATTGATCATCGATTGTCCCATTTCTTGCAACAATTCCAGTAACATATGGTCTGATTCTAGTTACAGACGAATCCACTTGAATTTGATAATTTCCTTTGTTTTTGATCTTAAGATTAAAAACTCCCTTTTTGAGTCCAAGAAGACCTTGTAATCCAATTGCTATGCCATAGTCCGTTGAATAATCAGGCCTATTGGGACTATATTCAATTCTAATTTCATTATCTGTTTGTCCCTCAATATCAAGACCGAGAAATGGGAGTGTATCGAATATTTTTTTCTTGTTTAATTTTCCTCCAATTAATTTTTGTAATCTTTGATAATTTAATTCAACTACGGGCATTTAGCTGCACTCCTTAACCATTTGAGATCGTTGTTGTAAAATTCACGAACATCCTCTAACCCATATTTCATCATAGCAATTCTTTCAATTCCTCCACCCCAAGCTAAAACAGGTTTGTTAATTCCTAACGGCTTTGTAACTTCCGGTCTAAAGATTCCCATTCCAAATAGTTCCACCCATTTTTTGAGTCTCTCATTATACACCATTGTTTGTAGAGATGGCTCTGTGTACGGAAAAAAGGTGGGCCAGAATTTTACTTTGGTTAACCCAATTCTACGATAGAATTCTTTTTGAATTCCCATCAAATCTCGCAGCGTTGTGTTTTTACCTACAACAATTCCTTCCACTTGATTAAATTCCACCAAATGTTTATAGCTTACTTTTTCATTTCTAAAGACTCGTCCCAGTGAGAAGACTCTTGCTTCATCAGGTTTGTTTTCTGCTAAGTATTTTATTGTAACACATGTTGTATGTGTACGCAAAACCATTTTTTGGGACTCACCAATGCTCCATTGGTATCTCCAGTTTTGTTTATGAGAAGATGAGACCTTACGGATTTGTTCTGCGGTCGCAAATGGTTTTGATTTTATTTTATCAAGATAGAAAGTATCTTGCATTTCTCGTGCAGGATGATCCTGTGGAGTGAATAAGGCATCAAAATTCCAAAAGCTTGGTTGAGATAGAGCTCCTAAAATTTCTGAGAATCCCAATGTGACAAAAATTTCTCGAATTTCCTCGATGGTTTCATTGAGAGGATGGATCCTAGCAGGATAGACGGTTGGTGTGGCTGCTTCAACATCTATTGCGCCATAGGATGAATCTAATCCTTGAAGAGATAGGTTTTTTCCAAGTTCTGTTAAAGCTATTTTTTGGTGTGAAATTACCTTTTCAGTAATAAAATCTGGGCGTTTTTTTAGAGATTCAATTATCTTATCATCATTTGAGCTAACTTGTAGCTCAGCTTGTTGTGTATGATGTTTTTTAACGAATTTTTCTTCTGGTGATTCGTTGATGGTTTCATTTAATTTCAACACCGTTGAATCATTTATTTTGCTAAAAATTATCCAGTTGTTTTTCTTTGCATGTGCAATTGCAGCATTAAAATCTAGCCCCAAAAGTTTTTTTAAATTTTCAAAAGCATTATTTCCATTTCTAATTGCGTTGATTAGACGTCTTTCCGGTAGTCCTTTAGAGATAGCTTCATCTCCTTTTTTTCCAAAATGATAATGTATTTCTTTAATATCCTGAACGGTTGTCAAGTTTTTTAATTTTAACCATTCAACTCCCCTTCTAACTTGATCAGATTCTAATCCTGTTTTTTCTTGAATCTCTTCAATTGTTAATATTGGAAATTTTTGTAGAATAGGAATTATTTTTTTTTCAATTTCATGAAAAACTTGGGACAACAGCACAAAGTCCCAAAAAGACTTTTTAAACCTTAACCTAAGTCAAACTAGAATGACTGCTGATGATTTCGTTGTAACTCCTTGGCATGTAGAAGGTGAGATAGATTATGATAAACTAATTAAAAAATTTGGGACTGAAAAGATTTCAAAACAATTGCTTGATAGAATAAAAAAATTGGCTGGAGAGGATCATTTTATGTTAAGACGAGGTATCTTTTTTTCACATAGGGATGTCAATAGGATCTTAGACGATTATGAAAAAGGTAACAAATTTTTTCTCTATACAGGTCGCGGGCCTTCCGGACATACCCACATTGGACATCTAGTCCCATGGGTATTTGCAAAATGGCTACAAGACAAATTTGGTGTGAATATGTATTTTCAGCTAACCGATGATGAGAAATTTTTCTCAAAGCCGGAGATTACACTTGATGAAACAAAAAAATTTGCCTTTGAAAATGCTCTTGATTTCATAGCCTTAGGATTTAATCCTAAAAATACGAAGATCATTATTAATACAGAGAATATCAAAACTCTGTATCCTATTGCATCACAGGTTGCAAAAAAAATTAACTTCTCTAATACCAAGGCTGTTTTTGGATTCACAAATGAAACCAATATTGGAATGATTTTTTATACTTCCCTCCAATCTGCCCCATGTTTTATTGAGGAAAAACCTGTTCTGATTCCTTTGGGGGTGGATCAAGACCCTCATTTTCGTTTGACTAGAGACATCGCGCCAAAAATAGGTAGGCCCAAACCTTCATTAATTCACAACATAATGATTCCAGCTTTACATGGCCCGATGAGTAAAATGTCTGCCTCAACTGAAATGGGAACGGTATATACTACAGATCCCCCAGAAGTAGTGAAAAAGAAGATTAACAAATATGCATTTTCGGGAGGTCAGCCAGATGTGGAACAACATAGAAAAATTGGTGGAAATCCCGATATCGATGTTGCGTATCAATATCTCAGGATATTTTTTGAGCCAGATGACGTTAAACTGAAAAAAATTCACGACGATTATAAAACCGGAAAATTACTTTCGGGCGAAATGAAAGCATTGTTAATTGAAAGGATGAATAAATTTCTCAAAGAGCATCAGGAAAAACGAGAGAAGGCAAGAAATCAACTGAGTAAATTTCTTTTTGAGAGAAATTGAACATTAATGTGATATGCCTAGACAAATACGAAGCACAAAAACTTGCTGCCTTAATTTATGTCAAAATTGGTGAGGAGACATTCCTCAAAGAAATCCTAAATATTTATGAAAATGAATTGGTTATTTCTATTAAAGACAAATCCGTACATAGTATTTTACTAAAAAATCCTAACCAGGCAGAAAAATTAGCCGATTTTATGCAGTCAATTTGTGAGGGCATACACAAAATCAAAGAGGTCTTAGTTTTTGAAGAGAAAATTGAAATTATCAAGAGTTGAAACTAAACTAGGGATTTATCCATCTCTGAGGCCATTATTTCCTGAACTTTGAGAAAATACAACTTTGTAGAATATGGCATCTGCTCTAGATTGTCATCAATTGTTATCATAAAGTACCTAACAGCTCGTTTTGAAATATCCAAGTTAAATTTCATTGGGAGAATGGTATCTTGTTTTACCTTAATTTTATCCTGTAACCATGGCGGAGCAATTTCTTTAGTCTCTTTAATTATTTTTTCATACCAATAAGAGATTTCTTTGGGATGTAATCCTTTTTTGAGAGTTGTAACATCATTATCTAGTTTTTTCATCATATGGTTAACTATGGTCATTTTCTCAATTTCAGGAAGTAAGGTTTTATCTAGAATACTCAAAGTTAGGATAGTTTTTAGTCAATTAGCATGGTTTGCCATCTTTGTCAATTTCTGAAATTTTAATTCTACTAGTAGAAATCCTTGTACCATCATCTGCAAGCAACATAGGTACGATAATCACATCTACTTTGGATAATTTTTTTTCAGACCTTAATCTGTTCAATATCTCTCCTTGATTGCTTGTCTCCTCGCTTACCACCAACGCTTGAACTCTTCCCTCTAAAACAGCCGGTCCAAAATCATTTTCGAGTTTAGAAATTTCATAAATTCTTTTTGGAAAATTTTTTGAGAGTTCACCTTTCAAATTTTCTAATCTTGTCGGATAATTATGTAGAATTTTTTTTCCTTTTTTTATTGCAAATTCATCACTTGTAAGTCCAATTATTATTTTATTTGAATTTTCAAATGCCGTTGATATTAATTTTAGATGACCCTTGTGGACAATATCAAAAGTTCCCCCCAAGGCAACCAAATCATATTTTCTCATATTGTAAATGAAATCTGTTTAAAAATAAATCTAATTAACTAAGGTCAAAATAATAGGACCTTTAGCGGCAATTGGTATACCCGAGGGGTCCCAGACAAAGGTTTCAACAAAATATAATCCAGGGTTTTTTGGAGTCCATTCCACAGTGGGTATCTTAGAACCAGGTCCTTCAAATATCCCTTCTGAAAATCCGATATATTCCACAAATGCTTTTTCTCCAGATTGTTTAATTTGTGTATAGTATACAAAAGGTTGATCAGGCATCTCCTGATTCAACCCGTATTGGATTGATAAACTACTTTGAAGTAAAATTGGCGAGTTGCTCTTAATGTCAGATATTCTATTGCCTAATGTATCGGTTAAGTGAACATCTTTTATGGTTACAAGTTTAGTTAATGTTTCAGGAGGGGTTATTGGTAAATCAGTAATTGATGGATAGAAATTTTTTGAATCCACCATTACCTTGAATCCAGCAGCCTTTGGATTTCGATTTACATCGAATTCAAAATTTGATGTACCGCCAATTTCTAAATTCTCCAATGTTTTGGATTCTATCCCAATGAGTCTTGGAGGCTCAAAGGAATCATAAAAAATCAGATTAATTATTGTTTGACCCGTTATACCAAGTCCATTGTTGATTAGGATTCCTGAAAAATTTATTCGGTCTGAAATTTCTAGAGATTCCACTTTAATTTCTAATCCAGTTTGTTTAGGACCCGCAGAATGGAATCCTTGAAGATTTACCTCCACATTAGTTATTGCCGTGTTTGGGTTAGGTGACCTTATGATATAAGGAGAGGTACTTTGTGGCGGAATAACCTCTAGAACAGTTGTCCCTAATGTTGCCTCCAGCGGTTGGGGATTAAAATCATCAAAAAAAGCTGCCCTGATTTGTACTCCAGTAATTGGAAAGTTTTTTACATTTTTTACCTCACCAATTACGACTGTGGTACCATCGTCCTCTTGATAGATATATGGTGAGGAACTTGTAAATTGAATCGCAAGGGTGGGTTCAGTATCAGTTTTTTCGGCTGCAAAGCTTGGGCTAATGAAAAATGTACATATTATCAAAAACAACACCATGGGTCCTCTTTGCATAGAAGTAAAATAATTCAGTGATTAATCTTGTACGATATATTATAATCTCAACAAGGTAGGTGAGAAGCTTTTACAAAAATTGTCTGATAAATAATAAGAAAAAGATGTAATAATTTTGTATTTGCTTTTAACGGCCTCTTTTAGCCGTAATTGCTAACCAGTAAATTAATCCGGGTGTTAAACCTACTATTAACGGAATCCATACCGGCCATCCATCTATTGGCGCTGCCATGTTTATTTCACCAGAGATTATCCTATTTAAACCCATCCAGAGATTTGAATATAAACGGAGATCGCGTTTAAAAAATTTAATGGACTGAAGGGGATTTGAACCCCTGACCCCCCGCGTGCAAGGCGGGTATTCTACCAGTCTGAACTATCAGCCCTTAAAACAAATGAAAGAAGTATAGATTTTAATTGTTGTCTTATCGAGTTGGTAAGGATTTTATTTGTAAATTTTTGGTAATATTTTATGGTTCTACTTGAATCCCAAATTAAATTAAAAACGGGTGACAAAGCACCTGACTTCAATTTGATGGGAATTGACGATAAAAGGCATTCATTGCAGGATTACAATGATTATGATGGCTTGTTAGTAATATTCATGTGTAATCATTGTCCATACGTTAAAGCTAAAATCAAAGCAATTAATGAACTCCATGATAAGTTTAATGATAAAATTGCAATTGTGGGAATAAACAGTAATGATCCTGTAAAATATCCAGACGATAGTTTTGAAAACATGAAAAAAACAGCTTCAGAAAATGGATTCAAATTTGATTATGTACTAGATGAAACTCAGGAAATAGCGAAAAAATATGGAGCATTATGTACTCCGGATCCCTTTTTGTTTGATAAGAAAAGAGAATTAATTTTTCATGGAAGAATTGATAATGCTATGAAACCAGATGATTCACCTACTGAGAAGACTATGATAAACAATATTTCATTATTTTTGGATGGTAAGAAAATTGAAAAAGATTTTGAACCATCAATTGGTTGTTCAATAAAGTGGAAAGAAAATTAAACTTAAATGACTGCCTCCTGAGATTTTTCTGGGGCCGGTAGCTCAGCTTGGCTGGAGCGTTCGACTGATAAACCCATTCAGATATCGAAAGGTCGTGAGTTCGAATCTCACTCGGCCCATTTATCCCAGTTCTAATCGGTCAGATTTAGTTTGAGCCCACTGGAAAATTGTTCCAAGGTCTTCTGAAAGTAAATCTGATTTTATACTTGTCTTTTTTCCCAGTTTTCCACAGAGAACCAAAAATAGGTTCTTTCCATATTTTTTTTTAGCAGCGTTAACTGAATCAGAAAAGAAGTTTAAACCTTCTTCAGTTTCTGAGAAGATAATTATTATCATTAGTCCAGATTTTTTTTTCCATACCTTACTAAGGAATTTTTGTAGGTCTAAATCAAAAATGACATTGATTGCTGAAGACATATTACCCAAATGAAAAACACGCCACGAATCAGATTGAAAAATACTAGCTGTGGCTTCTGAGAATATGGTATTTTTTTCGTCTGCGCTTAATAGAATTACATTTTTCCTAGGGTCCTCTTTTTTAGAAGTGAAACGGAATAACGCAATTACAACAGATAGAATGTTATTGATTAGATTTAATTCGGAATTTCCTAATTTTCCTTTATCAAAAAGGTCACGGAAATGATAGATGGATGGAATTATTACCTCTAGAACTAGTTTTGTAATATCTGCATTTGAGTTTAGACAACTTTTAGTTAATTTAAAGACCTTGTCCTGTGAACCTATGGACAGATAATCAATGAGTTTTGTTTTTACTTGAAAGTAATCATCAGGAAATTGAAATTGTTCTGTGTCTTCTTCGGCAATCCATAAATTAACATTTCCAATTTTTTTTTGTTGAATCAATCCTTGGGTCGCAAAAACATTCAGATATTTTGCCATGGTAACTCGATTTATACCCAGCCCTTCTGAAATTTCATTCCCAGATAAACCGGTCTTAGATTCTTTGAGGAGTTCAATGAGTTTTCTTTTTATCTCCTTTTGCTCATACTCCTTTACCATAGTGCATCTAAATTTTGGTATGGTATAAAGTATAATTCCGATATGTGCTAAACACAGTTTTAACAAAAAACGTTATATAGTATTTGTACTTTAATGTACGGTAAGGAAAAAGTAAAATGCCGAAAGCTGGTTTCAAATCAATTACCGTCTCTGAGAACGTCTATGACAAGTTCTTCAATGTTTATGAAAAAAACAAGGAAGATCTAGCAATGAAAGGAGTTAACAGTTTTTCAGGATATGTTACCTATATGCTAGAGGAGATGATGCAAAAAAATAAGACTTTTGCAAGATATGCCCCCAAGTTAGAAAAAATTTCTGTTGATGGTGATAGAGTTGTCCTAAAGGATAACATCAAAAATCGAATCGCCGAAATAATGATTCAACGAGGAGAATTATTCTGCCAACTATGTGAAGAAAAGGATTGCGTCCATATTGGATTTGTTTTTTCTCTTCCTGATGTTTATGAAGTTTTAAATTCTAAAGGAATCAAAAATCCCAGATAAAAAAATGGAGGAGGTGGGATTCGAACCCACGAACCCCTGAGAGACGGGATCACCCATTTTTAGATCTTAAGTCCCGCGTGTCCAAAAACCAATTGGTTTTCTTTGGCCAGGCTTGACTACTCCTCCAACAAACCTTGCTAAAATAAGTGAGAAATTTAACGCTTTACTGTTTTTGAATTTAACCAAGAATTATAAGGATTTTCTACAACCGAAATCTGTGCTCCGATAGCTCAGCCTGGTAGAGCGTTACCTTGGTAAGGTAAAGGTCGCGGGTCCGGATCCCGTTCGGAGCTCTATACTTTCCTAAAATCAATTAAAAGTTAAAATAGATTTTAGATAACCTCGAATATGGCCTCTAAAGAAATTTCCATTGGGGTGGGAGTACCAATGATTGTAGTCGGAGCTCTAATTGCTATTCTCTGGGCACCTGTTGCAACAAGACTACAGGAGACAATTGAATTTGTTGGGGCTTTAATTGGGATAATTGGAATAGTTTTATTAATTTCTGGTTTTTTTTACACTAAACAAAATTATGTGCAATCCCCACAATTAGGATCCGATCAAAAAGAAGAGAGTCAATTTGAGCATTATTGTGTAAAATGCAAAAAACGCAGATTGGTGATTAACCCAAAAGAAGTTTCCATGAAAAATGGTCGTCCTGCGATTAAAGGAAATTGTTCAGTTTGTGGAAGTACAGTTTTTCGAATAGGTCGAATGCCAAATTATTAGAATAGTCATATCAAGGTCTTGTTAACTTTACATTTTTTACTACGCCAGTTACAAAGTATCTATTTAAGCATGATTTTTTGATAAAAAAATATTGCACACATTGTAATCTTTTCCAACTAATTTCCACAAAAACAAATCATGAAAGCATGACTGGTGAAGCAAGAGTATCAACAGATCCAAGCCCCAAAACCCTTTGTAAAATGGGCAGGAGGAAAAAGGCAGTTGATTGAGGAACTCAGTAAAAATTTTCCAAAAGAGTATGGAACCTACTTTGAACCATTTTTAGGAGGTGGTGCAGTGTTTTTTCATATTTTAACAAAAAACCCCCAGCAAGGATGTAACGTCTCAGATTTAAACTCAGAACTGATTGATTCGTATACTATTATTAGCCAAAGAGTAGATGACTTGATCCTCTTATTACAAAAGCATGCTAAGAATTATTCTAAAAACTCAAAAAAATACTATTATGATGTCCGGCAAAATGTTCCTCAAAATAGATTAGAAAGAACGGCACGGCTTATTTTCCTAAATCGAACTTGCTTTAATGGTCTTTATCGGGTTAACAATAAGGGGATGTTTAATGTTCCCTTGGGCAGATACACAAATCCCAATATTGTAAATGAACAAAATTTGAGAGTAGTTAGTGAGGTATTAAACTCAAAAAAGATTTCCATAAATTGCAGAGATTTTGATTCGATTCTACCCGAGGCCAAACAAAATGATTTTATCTATTTTGATCCCCCTTACCAACCTGTTAGTAACACCTCAAATTTTACAAGTTATACCTCAAAGGATTTTACATATGCAGATTTAGAAAGACTCGTAAGATTGTGTTCGGCTCTTGATAAAAAAGGGTGTAAGGTATTGTTTTCCAACTCTTATTCTGAAAAAGTTATGAATTTATTTTCGAGAAAAACCTGGAAAATCGTAAAAATATCTGCTAACAGGGCTATAAACTCCAATTCAAAAAAGAGAATGGGTCATAGCGAATTATTAATAAAAAATTACTAAAGCAATTACAAGAAACAATTGATATAATGTAATTCTGAAAACCAAAATTTTCAACTAGGTTCGATCATAAAAATTACTAGAGAAATTAATAAAATGAAAAGGAAAGGTTGGGGATTAGTCCCACTTTGACCAAGCGGCCATCCATCTATACGTCCAAGTATTCAGTTTAACACCCAGCGCTGCCATCGTCACAGATAGAACAGCACCAGCTCCTGCACCTAATGCAACCGGACTATTGTAGAATTTACCTACTTGCGGTTCTATTGGTGTCATGTATGGAGGTAATGTCGGTCTTGGATATTTGAAGGCCGTTTCTAGTGGATCTGCCACCGTAATCAGATTTACCATATTGAACAACGGTAAAGACATTCCTACGAGTACACCACCGAATAATATCAACGAGTGTTTGTTCTTCTTTGTGGCCCAGTAAGCCAAATCCAACAGCATTGCTGAGGGCAACCATACTGGAGTAACAATGAAGTCATATGGATATCCAAGTGCAAACCATGCACCTTTTGCTACCCATGTATACACCGTCATTATCAAGGCATAGTACGTCGCTGTCCCTGGAACACCTGTAAATGTCAGATAATACGTAGCACCGACAACTAGCATCAGTGTTTGTGATATTGAAAAGACAGTAAATGATGTCCAAGCCCAGTCTGTGTAGAAAATATAGTCTCCTGCGTTAATTGTCAATAGAGTTGAGTTTACTGCAACTACCACAATGAACAGGTAGTGAGTACAACGTCTAAGCCAGACCATTATCCACTAGAATATGGTGTCAGTATATAAAATTTTACTAAAAAAAACACAGATCGCCTACTTATTAATAGAAAAATAGAAAAATATCAGATAGGGTTTTGCCTTTTAGTTTCCGACAAATAGCGCAATGAATATTGTGCCTGCTGTAACGGCTGCCACAACTCCGGCAACGAGTCCATTACTCTTCTTTGCAGAGCCTTCTTCCATTACTTTGACGCAGAATATGTAACCAATTGCCTCAATAATCGTGAGGACGATGAATGCATAGTGACCGCTTGGTGTTGGATAAGCCCATGGATAATAGAAATATCCTGCTGCTGTTCCTCCAAAAGTCGCTAACCATGCTGCGATGAAAGATATTGTTATTATCCCAGTCATATTCTCTACGCGTCTTCCTATCATTTTTTCGACGTCTGCAGAGCCTGCTCCTCCGCCTCCGCCAGAACCAAATCCTTTTGGTAGAGTCATTTGTCATTGTACATTTCAGAATCTTTTTAAGTCTTTCTTAAAATGAGTGATTTGGCCGATCATTCTCTGTATATATAAAATAAAGAAAAAAGTGTGCTCACGCACGTTTTTTGCTTATGGTATAGATCTGCTGTACAATTTGCCTTCAAGGGCCATTTTGTACATTTCAGCAACATATGGATTCTCGCCAGGTGTTTCTGCACCTAGTTCTACCAATCTAGCATATACTCTAACTACATATGCTAAAGCGCCCATAAAGGCTACAACTACACCCATGTTAAACATCCAGTGGTTTGGTACTGCGAAGATTTCTTCAACAAACCAAAAGTGCCACATTTCGTTTACACCGATGGTAAACATAGTTGCAAGATATCCAAGAATGGTCATCTTTAATCCTGTATTCATAGAGTTGTTTGGACCTCTAAGAACGGGGATTTTTCTATCATAGATAGCTGCTGCACCCCAACCTAATGGCAATGCCACAAAGTGGGAATATAGCCACCAGTGTGCTGGTGTAAATGCACTATCACGAATAGAAGTTTGATGCAATGAACCATCTACGAAATTATCTACTTCTACTGAAGCTGCTGTTGAACCCATAGCAATGACGATAAGCCAGATTTTTTTTAGTCTCTGGATTTCGACTTCTTTTGGGATTAATGCCGGCATTTGTGCCATATGACTACTACTGATGTTTTTGAATATAAAGTAAGAGTTCAAATCTTAGCATTTTTTTTATGACATATTGATTAAAAAGTCATAAAATTCTGAAAAAATTCTAAAAAAACTACATAATTTATCATGTAATTATATTAAAAAAAAACAAGTTTCTATGTTAATCATTAGTGTTTATCATTCTTTGATCGAATCTGAAAGGCGTCATTAAGGTAAAACATATAACGATGTGTATCTCCTCTCTGATCAATTAACGGGATAACTATGGTCGATAAAAAAGTAATAGTAATTGGACTTGGCGTGATTCTAGCACTAGGAACTATTGGTTTCAACTGGGTTGAATCTATACTTCCTACAGCAGAAGCTCACGGTGTCCAAGCACAACTCCAGAGTCGTTTCGTGCGAATTGAGGATGAAACCTTTAATCGACAATCTTTAGCAACTGGTGAGACATTATGTCTTTCAGGACAATTCGTGAGTCTTGTTGAAAGAGACCTCAGAGGCTGGAATTCTATATTTTCAGAATCAACCAATGCAGGTAATAGATGGGAAATACTTTCAAGAGATCCGCCTGGAAATGTCTTTAACCTTGAGGGAAACAGCGTAGTCCCTTACGAAATCTGTGCAAAAGCACTTGAGCCAGGAGTTTATCACGTCCACACTCAGCTTAATGTAGCAAGTGTAGGACCAGGACTTGGCCCAGGCCAAACAGTAGTTGTTGAAGGCGATTATATTGTGAAAGAAATCCCTTACACCAATATTGCATATCAATCAATAATAATTGGTGTAGGATATGTCATCACATTTGCTACACGACCCTGGCAAGTAATCTAAACTCCCATTTTTTCATTTTATAAAATACCAATCTAAAGGCAATCTTATTTTCTACCAATTAATAAAAAATCATGGTTCTAATCTTTGCTATCAAGAAACTCGATATCAATCAAAGTTACTTTTTTGGTAAAGTCCAAATCAAAGATAATGAATACAAAGTAAATATCCAAAATGAAAAAAGAGGTAAAGTCCTAAAGTTACCTTTTGGATTAATACCAAAGAAGGATCGAGTAATAGTGAGATTAACCGGCACTAAGGATATTTTTGTGGAGGATTTCTTACCTTTTTGCGGGGAATCAGAATGGCTCGAAATTGATTCTGATGAAATAACCTACTTTTTGGCAGATCATCAAGATAAATTGGATATGATTGAGATCATGGATGATTAATCATAGAAAGGAACTTAAGTAAATCAAGAAAAATCAGGGTCATGTTTTGGCCCGGAATGGGAGACCCAACAAAAAGGAAGAGGGTTCTCAAATTTCTTGTGATTTCTGCAATTATAGGGATATCGGTTGCTGGTGCAAGTAGTCTATTACAAAGTCAGTTGAATTTAGATGATCCACTAAAAAATTGTATCAATGAAAGAGATACCCCATTTAAAATCAAGGCCACTTTAGAGCTATTTGTAGATAATCAAAAAGCAGACATTCCAGCAAATATTGGATTCGTGGAGGGGGGATGTCAAAAATCATTGTATACCTTAGCCAACGATGGGACTATCTATGCTGAATGGGAAGAAGAATATCCTTTTGAGATAGGGCATTTTCTATGGACTTGGGATTTCCCCCTGAGAGATATGAATCAACCAAAGTCCAAAATATACGTCAATGGAGTATATTCTGAAGACTTTATTCATACACCCTTAGAAGAAGGAGCCCACTACCGTGCTGAGTTTATCTCAAAGGCCTATGAGGAATCTGTCGACAAAGACTTCTTACCCCCGGATCTATAATTAACATTAAGAGATAATTTATAAAAATAATGAAAAGATTGGTGTTACTTACCAGTATTTTCCGTTATCGGGAATTAGACCAATACCTTCTCTTTCAAAGTGTCTATCTAATTCATCAATCCATCTTTCACGATTGTCTTTGTATCCCCATCCGTGGACACGTAACCAAAATGATATGATTGCCAAAAGGAACACCGTAAACATAATTGTTCCAAAGATGTAAATCATGACATCGTAGAATAATGGATCATAATTTGGACCTAATTGACCTGTAATACTAGACAGGATGTTTAGGAATACGCCCAATAGAGTCATTGTTTATTGGAGCAATATTTGTGCGATATATACATTTCTCTCGGGTTAACGGGATATGGGATCAGTTAATTT
>JBFJMG010000012.1:0-14150 GCA_041634015.1 Nitrosopumilaceae archaeon | reverse complement strand
ATTGCCATAACTGCATGCTCTCCCATATCTAGAATTGAGTTATTGTTTCTGTTTACAGTCCAATAGATAATTGCTTTTGTGTCACCAGTGTATGTGTCATTTACTGGATTTTCTGGAATGTCTGAAACAAGGTATTGTGTTGCAAGTTCAAATCCTACCGTTACGTTGCTGGCTTCTCCTGTTGGAGTTGCAACACCTGCATAAATGTTATCAAATTCTACAGAATTGCTGAGGTATTTGATGCTTGCAGTTGTGTTTCCCAAGTTTACAGAGTCCCCACCTGCTGCTATCTTAATTGGTACTGCAACGACTTTGAGCCATTCATTTTGTGTGTCGCCTATTCCAGTAACTTTTCCAGCAACCTCTATGGCGCTGCTTGCCTCACCTAGAGATGAGATGATTGAAGTCTTTGCTTTTTGAGTTGTAGCGAAACCCATGTTGAGAACAACAAATGCCAATGCTGCAGCTACAATTACAAATGCAATCATAACAATAGCAGCTTCAACACCGATTACTCCTCTATGGGTGTGTCCTTGTCCTTTTCTAATAAGGTTCATTAAATTGTAAGTAATGGATATCGGTATATCCAAGAGTATGTCAGAAATGATCAGACACAAATACTCTTGATGCCATAGAGTTTTTCGAATTTAGGGTCCACCAATTTTTGATGATCGTTTAACTCATACAAACACTTACTCAAATTATTTTAAAGATTTTATAACTTCGTGAATACATCGTATTTTCTTGTAGACTATCTGAGATTTTGTTTGACTATCAAAGGAGGATTTTACCATGATTGATAAAGAGACTTTGATAAAACCCCTACAAAAGTTTGGACTCGATACCAATGATTCTAGATTGTATCTTGGGTTACTGCAAATGGGCTCAGTTACGGTAGGCTCCCTTTCATCTAAACTCGAAATTGATAGGGGCAAAGCCTATAGATCTCTTAATCATCTTCGCAATTTAGGTCTAGTTTCTACGACATTTTCTAATCCAACAATTTGCAGTGCGATAGCACCTGAAGAAGCCCTCAAATCAATAATTGAGAAAAATCAAGACGAGGTAGTCACCATGCAAAAACTTACAAAAAAAATTATTGCCGATTTGAAACTTGTAACGAAAGAGAAAGATTCTGTGGTAGAGTCATCCTTTTCCATAATTCAGGGACGTTCAAATATTTTTGCAAGGATTGGAAAATTAATCCAACAGGCAACAAATCCAGTCTATATACTGACTCCAGTGGAAGACACTTTGAGGATGTATCATACCTCGATTCCTGAAAAAATCACCCTTTGCAAGAAAAATGGTATAACCGTGAGGCTCTTGACTTTTTCAAATAGTCAAAATTTACTTCCTCTGGTAAACCGGCTAAACCCGTCTGAAACTAGAATTGGGCCATTACCTTCCAAAAGCAGAGTAATCGTTGAAAAACAACGACAATTAATCATGTCTGGAAATATCAAAGAAACAATGGATCTTAATGATGAATCTGACTCTATACTATACACAAATGCTGGAGAGATGGTAAATAACATGTACAGTTTATGTGAGCATTTGTGGAAAAGAGCAAAACCCATTGATCTTGTGTTAAAAAAATAATAATTTATTCTAAAATTTTCAAAAGCATTTGACTATTCTTTACCTTATCAAAAATTCTATCATTTTTGATTATCTCGCGATAAATCGGCTCGAGTTGGATTATTTTTTGTAAAATAGTAGTAGAGTCATTAATTTTCCCCAGCAAAAACTTTGCCTTTGCTTTTTCATACAAAATCTGGATGTTATTTTGATCACTTTGCAGTATTTGATCATGGCAGTTTATTGCATCTTGATATTTGCCTGTTGTGCAAAGGGTCCTTGCCTTTTCGCATATGGCTGTCTTATTACCTGAATCCAAATGAAGCACCCGATCAAAGCACGAAATTGCTTCTCTGTGCTTACCTATCGTAGCCAATGAAAGACCTTTTTCATTCAAAGCCCCAGTGTTATCTGGAGATAATTTTAAAATTTTATCAAAAATTTGGTTTGAGGTATCATAATTTCCAACTAGCACATGAGTCCTTGCAAGCTCCATTAACAAATCAAGATTTTCTGGATCAATTTCTGATGCTTTTGAAAAATTAATTATAGCATCATCAAATTTTCCAATGGCGCTTAATGAAACGCCTTTGCAAATCATTGCCCCAATGTTATCGGGGTCTTTTGCAATTACTGTTTCAAAGCAGGAAAGAGCTTCTCCCTGTTCACCTAAATTGGAAAATGCTCTACCTTTTTGGATAATTGCTTCCAATCTATTAGGATCCATGTCTAAAACCGAATCAAACAAATCTATTGCCTCCTGTGAATGCCCTAACTTCAAAGTCGCGTTTGCTTTATGGAAGATAGAATTTACATGATTTGGATAAAGATCAAGTACTTTATCAAAACACTGAATCGCCAACTCATGCTTTGAAATTTTTCCAAGTGCTATTCCTTTAAAGTAAAGTCCATCAGAGTTTTCTGGATTAATAGACAATACCCTATCAAAATATGAAATAGAGTCTGGAATAACTCCTAATCTTAATAGCGAGACTCCTTTTTGGATTAAAGAAGGGATATGATTTTTTTCAATTTCCAAAACCCTGTCAAAGCAGGCTATTGCATCCTCGTACCTTGAGAGTACTACTAGTGACATTCCTTTTTGAAAAAATGATTCTGTGTTTCTTTTGTCGTTGGCTATAACCTTGTCAAAATATTTTATTGAATTGATATGTAGACCAAGTTTAGAAAAAGTTAGTCCCTTTTGAAATAAAGTCTTAACATCATTTGGATGATCCGTCAAAATTTTATCAAATGTCTTAAGAGCCGATTCATAATCGGGTGTTGCTAATAGAGCTAGACCTTTGTGATATAATGTTCTCAAATCATTTGGCTTTTGACCAAGTGCTTTTTCAAATAACCCCAGTGCTTCTGAAAAAGAACCGGCTTCAAATAGTAACTTTCCCTTATGGAATAAGGCCTCGAAATAATCTGGATTAATTTGAAGAGCAGCATCATAGCATTTAATGCTTTGAGATATTTTTCCAAGTTTTGCCAAAATTTTTCCCTTGTTCAAAACTGCCTGGAAGTTATTCGGTTTAATATCTAAGACGTTATCAAAGAATGCTAGGGCTTTATCATATTGGTTTTGTTGATAGAAAACCAATCCCATATTAAATAATGCAACATCATTTGTAGGCTTTAGCTTGAGAGCTTTTTCAAAGCAAGTACTTGAGTCACTTAGAGATCCTAACTTCATTAACAAAGTTCCTTTGTGCAATAATGTCTCAAAGTATTCTGGGTTTAGATGCAGAGTCCTATCATAAAATAAACATGCTTCACTGTGATTTCCAAGGTTATCGTAGGCAAATCCAATATTATTTAGCAAAACTATATGATTTGGAATTATCTCATGTGCTCGCTGAAAAAGAATTAATGCTTCTTTGTGCTTCCCTCTGGCAGATAGAATTTTTCCCTTTTCAAATAAAGCATCAAAGTATTGTTGGTTAATTTCTAGTGCTTTTGTATAGTATACTAGAGCTTCATCTGATTTTCCAAGATTAGATAATGAATATCCTTTATTGAAAAACACCTCCGGATTTTTACTGTTATTTTGTATTGATTTATCAAAATAAAGAATCGCTTTGGTATGCTGTCCTAGTTTGCCAAGGATAAGACCTTTGTTAAATAAAAGTTCAGGATCTTTTGGAGAAATACAAAGTGCTTTTTCAAAACATACTAGTGCCTGATCAAGTTTTCCTAAATTAATAAGCAATAATCCTTTTTGAGATAAAGCATCCTCATAGTCAGGATGAAGTCTTAATGACTTGTCATAACTAGATAAGGCCTCATCAATTTTACCTAAATTACTCAATACCAGGCCTTTATGGTATAGAACTCCTGCGTGTTCTGGATTATTTCTTAGGGCCTCATCCAAACATGCCAGAGCTTGTTTGAAGCTTCCCAGTTTAACAAAAGCAAGGCCTTTGTAGTATAAGGCATCAAAATGGTTGGGAATTATCCGAAGTGAATATGTATAATACTCTAATGCCTCTTTGAATTTTTCTAATTTTGATAAGACAAGGGCTTTGTTAAATAACGCATCAAAATAATCAGGAACATACTCCAAAGCTTTATCATAATTTACAATCGCACCTTGTAGATCACCGATGTTAAACAGAGAAAGGCCTTTTTGGAAATAAACTTCAGCGTTTTCATCTTCTTGTTGAATTGCCTTATCAAAATAAAGAATAGCCTCTTTGTCTCTTCCAAGTTTTGCAAATAATGCTCCCTGTAATAGCAAGGCGTCATACCGATGCGGATTAATTGAAAGAGCAGACTCTACACAGGTAATTGCTTCTGAGAATTTGTTGAGGGCTTTGAGTGATTCAGCCTTTCCAATCAAACTATCCAGATGTTTTTCATTGACCAACAGTACTTTATCAAAATATTCGATGGAATCCTCAAAATCCCCTAAAAGTTGATGAGATTTTGCCTTGACAAAAAGACTCTGTGCGTGATTCGGGTTAATCTCTAAAGCCTTGTCTGCAAATTTTATTGCTTCTTCTGTTTGGGAAATAGCTAGCAAACACGTAGCTTTGTGTTTTAAACTTCCAAAATGATTTGGGATTACTTCTAAGACTCGATCAAATTGATTAATTGCAGAGGTAGGATTTCCTTGTGTTTCTAAAATTTTTCCCTTTCCATAAAGTGCATCGACTTCAACATCATTAATCGAAAGCGCACTATTGTAGTCAGATAGGGCTTCAGATTCTTTGCCTAATAAAATGAAAATTTTTGCTCTGTTTAGTAGCGCGTCAATAAATCGAGAATCAAGGTCAAGTACCTCATCAAAACATCTTAGTGCTTTCTCATACATTCTTTGTTTTTGCAATGAAAGTCCCAGATTATACAGAGCAGGAACATAATTTGGGTTAAAATTTAGGGATTGTTCGTAACAGGAGATAGCTAATAGATCCTTTCCTAGTTTAGATAAGCATAATCCTTTGTTAAACAGAGTACCAGAATGATTTGGATCGATTTCTAGGATCTTATCACAGTAAGAAATTGATTCGCTAAATTTCCCTAATTTTTTTAGTGCAATAGACTTTTGAAACATTGCCTCAAAGTGTTCGGGCTCAATTTCTAAAGTATTATCAAAGTATTGTATTGCCTCTTGGTTTTTACCATTTTTTGCTAGACAGTATCCTTTTTTAAAAATTGATTCAACATGATTAGATTTCAAATTGATTGTTTGATCAAAATAAGAAATAGCTTCTTCAAACTTGCCAAGTTCGGTGAGAGTTATCCCTTTGTTAAATAGGGAATCAAAGTATGTAGGATCTAAATCGAGGGTCTTATCATAACACGTGATGGCCTCGTCATGTTTTGATAAAGTAGACAAGGATGCGCCCTTGTGGTACAATGCATGGAAGTAATCTGGATCAAGTGCTAATGCCTCATCAAAGCACGAAATTGCTGCCTTGTGGTTTCCTAGTTTTTCTAGGCACAGACCCTTGTTGAACAAGGGCTCCACAAAGTTTGGATCAGATCTATGAACACGATCATAGAAAATGGTGGCATTATCATATTTTTTTGAATAATAGTAGTAATTTCCGATTAGTGTTTGAATTTTTTTTTTATTTGAACTGGTTAGTTTATCCTTTGTAACTTTTGAAACATACTTTTCTCGAATTTTAAGAACATTTTCAATTTTATTTTTAGAAATTCCTGAAATCTCTATCTCCTTTTGAGGATCAATTGATAGTTCGATTTTTTGTTCTGTTATCAATCTCTCAAGCATTCCATCTAAGAGTTGCAATTGATTATCTATCACATCGGATGGTTTGTTCATGAAGCCCTACCTTTCAACTAAGAATTTTCTAATATCGTGATATCTGTTCAAATAAGGCAAACACCGTCTTATATCAGAATTTTAGGTTTTTGAGAGTGTTTGAAGATAGGAGTATTGCTGTTATTGGTAATTGCTAGTGGACTAAGTACAAGCTTTGCTTATTCTATTAGTGATAATCCCACCTTTGAAGTTCGTTTAATCCCCTCAAAACTCGTTGAGGGAAATGAAGGGATGATTCAAGTAAATGCAGTTCAGGGAACAAATATTATTCCTAAAAAAATGACCGGTCTAACAGTAACTAGTTTAGATTCTTCTATTCTAAGGGTAATTGATGTAAAGCACAATTCTATGGGTTTTGCATCTGAGATTTCCGTCAAAGCTGGAGAACCAGGAAAAACAAAGCTATTTTTTGTTGCACCAGGTTTTTCATCCTTTGAATTTCCCGTAACTGTATATGGAAATAAGCTAACTCAGGAGAAATTAATAATTAAAACCGTTCCGAATTCGTTTTATACCGATGGTCCAGATTATGGTTTTGTATCAGTTTCCTTAGCTGATGAAGATGGTTTTCCAACGAAGGCAAAACAAGACACTGTAGTAACCCTTGAAACACCAAGTTCAAATGTAATCAATTTGGTTGAAAAAAATCTAATAATTAAAAAAGGTGAGTATTTTGCAATTGCAAATTTTATAGTGAATAATGAAGGAAAATCAAAGATTTTTGCATATAGTAACGGAATTGAATCAGCTGAAAGTAAAACTATCACAGTAAATCAGGAAGATGAATTAAGAGTTAACTTGTTAGTATTTCCAAAGACTGTAAACTCTTTTGGAGTGGATACGGGTACTTCTGAAGGCTCAGGAGTTCCTTCAGGTTATATAATTGGCATCTTGGAAAAAGGAGAAAGTGATACAAGAGAAAGTGCCATCATCGAATCAACAGAGAGTACAACTACTAACGATACAGACGAGATCGATGATTTAGGAGAACCAGTCACTGCCAAAAAAGATATCTTGGTAAATTACAAGGTTACCACTTCTAAATTTGCTGAAGCGGTAAATAGATCAACTGGTGCGGACCTATATCAGAGGCTAAAATCTTCTGGTTCTTTTTACATTAAGGAGGGAACTTCATGGGGTTATGCACCATTTGTTGCCTTATCTGGAGTTGATGAAACCTATAAGGTTATTTTATCATCAGACGACCCACTATCAGTTGATTCAGAAGAAGTAAAGGCAGTACCCTTAGATCTTCTTGATGATAAAATAATAAAATTTGAAACCATCCCAATTCTTGCAACAGGAAATAGGGAATTAGTTGGAATTGTTCATTTAGAAGATGAAAATGGAAATCCAATAAGAGCAGAAACAGATCTAGAAGTACACATAGGATCTTCTAACAACAAGTTTCTAATTATTGAAAATCCAATAATTGAAAAAGGATTAGGATTTGCATTAGTATTTGGAAAAACTGGTAGTAGTGTCCCACCTAATTTAGAATTGTTTGCAAGTGTAGATGAAAATAAGGAATTAATTGAGGTAGAGCTATTTGGTCCACAGGAAGATTCTCTCCAATTAAAAATTGAACCTCTGGTACCAGGAGTACTTTCAGGTACAGAATTTCCAATGATTGCATATGTACAAGATGGAGATAGAATAATAGAATTTCCAAAGAATCCAGAAATATTTTTCACACCCAACGGATTTGTGGAATTGGTGGATACTGAATTTCCCCCTGGTGGAGATTATATGATAATTAATTCCAATGCAATAAAACCTGGTTCTAACAGCTTGAATATCGAAATAGATGATTTTAATACGCAGGTTTTATTAGAGAATCTTTCCACCAAGCCGGCATCTCTTCAATTTGATCACTCTTCAAAAATTTTTGTAGGCCAAAATGATTTAGCATCAATACAAATTTTGAATGCTCAAGGGTCTCCAATCTACGCAAGTGAAGATATTCAAATAAAAGTAATTCAGCAAGATCAAAACTTGATCGATATTCCCTCTGAGCTTATTTTAGAGAAGGGTCAATACAAAATTCTTTTTGATATGGCCCCTAAAAAAAGTGGGGAAACTGAAATAACGGTTATGGCAAAGGATTTACCAATTACAACAACAAAAATTAAAATTGTTAGTTTGGCACCAGAATTAGAAATATCTGGTCCAGATTTGATAGACAAGGATGATGCCTTTGATGTAGTTCTTAAAGCCAAATATAATAATGAGCCACTCGCAGGTGCAAAGATAAGCTGGAATGTAAATGGTGGACTAGTGCAAATTTCAGATGAAAAAATAAAAGCAGATGGAATGGGAACGATATCCATGATTGGAATTTCAGAGAAAGATATCAAAGTTGAAGCAACAGTTTCAAGTGAGTCCTTTACCCCAGTAACGATTTCTAAAACCATTAAAATTAACCAAACATCCCTACAGCCTATTATGAACGATGGAGTCATAGAAGAGAAATTAGAAAAACCAGAAATCTTCGGTATTGACCCAATTTTGTTTCTTGTCCCAGCTATTGTGGGATCGATGGGCTTTATGCTAAAAAAGAAAGGCATGAAAATAAAACAATAACTTGATTATAAATCCAAAAAAAGATTTGCCTATTTGTTCATTCTGAACAAAAAATAAAATTATTCAAACGAGGGGTTTTGTAATGAATTAAAAATTAAAATCAATTGAATCGGTGTGTTCATGGTGAACATAAAATTGGATATCATCTATAATTTTTAATGGTATTTGGTCATTGGCTGTGAAAGATTCAACTTCAAAAGAAAACAATGTTTCGAATAAAAACGCTGATAATTTATTTCTAAATTCAAATGTAAAAGAGAACTATTCTTTTCTTTCCGCAAGTTCAGGAAGAAAAATTTGTATGCATGAATGTCTGTATGAAGATCTCCTTCCCTATACAGTAAAACCATCTCCGATTACAACTCTAAGTAAAGAGGACGATGTGTGGATTGCAAGCTCTATGTTGTCACGTGTCTCTGAATTTACCGACAACGTTGTAATAATGGATAATGAATTTCCAATTGGAATTATCAGCGCAAGAGAAATTCTAAAAGGGATTCTTGAAAACCCAACTGCCAAATATTTCACAAATACACTGGCATCTGAAGTTATGAATAGGAAGTTTTATCTTGACACTCGAAAAGGGAGACTCGTCAAATTATTAGACCAGATGAAAAAAACAAAGAAAACGTTTGCTATAATTCAAAATAGTAGATATGATTTTTCTGGCATTTCATATAGAGAAATTTTAGAGGTCGGTTCCATGTCAAAGATCGACTTTTCTTCGCAAGGTCCAAGAAAAATTGATCTTTGTAATAGGGAAGATACTGTTCACGATATTTTGGAATCTTTGGTAATTGAAGAAAACGATTGCATGATCTTAGAAGATGAATCCGTAATAATCGATCACAAGATAATTTTGGAAAAAATTACTTCGGATCTTAACTTTTTGAATGGCGTAGATGACTTTTTAGAATTGAATGCTAGTATCTTCAGATTCGAAGCACCAAAACTAATTCCCGAAAAACTATCTTTTCCAGAAATTTGTAAGGTAATGTTGGAAATGAAAAACCCATATGTCATGACCACCAATAGGATTTGGACTCCATCTGATGTACTAGACGTTTTAGTTTCAGGAGTAAGTTAATGAAGAATCATTCAAAAGATGCTTCAAATAATTTAATAAAATTAAAAGATATTAAAAATAATGATGATATTTCCCAGCTGCAGTCTCATCTAAAGCAAATCAAAGAAGAACTTACCAAGACCAATAAACAAATTAAATTATTTGAAAAACAAAAAAAAGGCAATTCTGAATGGAAAAATTTTGGATTTCTTAATGGAAAGTCAATTACTGAGTTAAAGAAAGAAGAAGATTTCCTGAAGAATGAAATAATTCAAACCACAAAAAAAATTAAAAAAAGATCAAAGACCTTACTTGCACTAGAATTAACTCTTCTTCCTGTGTTGTTTTTATTGATAATTTTCTCTGGGTTAGGTTCTCAATTGTATGATTCTGTTAATGATTCTACAGGTTCATTCCAATCAAAATATTTTGTTGAGAACCTAAGGGGAGATTCTCTTGTAACTTGGAAATCTTGGCGATTGGTAGAACCTACAATGAATGTGAATTTGATTGTTCCAAATAATATTCCGGAGGAAAAGGCAAAGATCGTTATTGAGGCAATATCATCAATGGAAGCAATTGAAATCGATGATTCATTAGTTAAAAACGGACCTGCTGGTTCAACTTCGCTTTATTACCTAGGATGGAAAGGTGCATTAAATGATGTTAACAATAAAAAAATCAATACCGAATATGTTCTTCCACTTGACTTTAACATAATGAACTCAAGCAGAGGTGAGGGTGATATCATAGTTACACTTTCAAATCTAAAAGATACCGACGGATTTACTGGTTACACCAAATCAATAATAGATGGTAATGAAATTTTAAAATCGTTTATTACTATTTATGATACTGCAAATCTTTCTAACGAACAACTTGCCACCATCGCAAGACATGAATTTGGTCATGCACTTGGTTTGGGTCACTCTACTGCCCCAGAAGACCTTATGGCACCTACAATAGACATGACATATCCATTTATTTCAGAATGTAATGTCGCAGCCATGATAGATCTATACAACGGAAATGAAGGAAGTAAAACAATCTGTGAAAAATAAATTAAAATCCGTTTTCATTTAAGATTAATCCCAATAATGCAGCTCTAGTGTACATACCATATTCGGCCTGTTTGAAATATTTAGCATGTTTTGAGTTATCAACATCAGTCGAGATTTCATCTAATCTTGGTAAGGGGTGGAGGATTATTGCATCATCTTTCATCTTTTGTAGCAAATCAAGCCCGATTACATAACTGCCTTTGACTTTGAGATATTCTTCCTCATCGGGAAATCGTTCTTTTTGAATCCTTGTTACATAAACTACGTCTAATTCATCGATTAATTCTTCTAAGTTTGTTGATTCCGTAAAGGAAAGTCTTTTCTTAATCTCGAAAGTCGAATCAGTTCTTATCTTTAGAGCTTCAGGGGAGATTAAATGAACATTTGCCTCGTAGTTTGCAAGTCCTTGAAGTAAAGAATAAACAGTGCGCCCATACTTTAGATCTCCTACTATACCAATGTTTAATCCATCAATCTTTTTTTTCTCTTTTTTTATCGTAAACAAATCCTGAATTGCTTGAGTCGGATGCTCTTCGGTTCCACTTCCTCCATTTATGACAGGTTTTGATGAAATCTCAGCGGCAAATCTGCTTGAGCCATCAAGGGAATGCCTAAGAACTAACACATCTGTATAAATTGACATCATACGGATGGTATCAGAAAGACTTTCACCTTTTTGTGTCGAAGATGAGGAGGTATTAGCGATTCCCAAAGATGATCCACCCAGCAAAGCAATTGCTGCCTGAAAACTAAGACGGGTTCGAGTGCTTGGCTCAAAGAAGAGATAACCTAATGTTTTACCACGGGCAATTTCTCTGCGCTCATTTGGTTTTAAATCAATGATTTTCTGGGTTGATTCAAAAATGGTTTCGAGTTTTTCCCTATCAAAATCCCGAATCGAGATTATGTCATTTTGGAAAAATTCCTTCATTCCTTGAATCATATATACAGGTGGCTATACAAAGTATTCTGATGCAAGAGTCCGATCTTCTGGTGCGTCGAATAAGAGAGGGAACAGTAATTGATCATATTGATAATGGTAAAGGACTACAGGTCCTAAATGCACTAAGAATAGATGGTAAGGATGGAAGCCTCATTACCCTGGCGCTTAATGTACCTAGTGGGAAATTCAAGAAAAAGGACATCATCAAGGTTGAAAATAAATTTCTCAAAGACGATGATACAAACAAACTAGCAGTGATTGCTCCTAAAGCAACAGTAAATATTATCAAGAATTACAAGCTCGTCGAAAAAAGAAGAGTGTCCTTGCCTAACGAGATAGACAGAATTTTTCGCTGTTCCAACCCAGATTGCATTACCAATAGTGCAGAACATATTGAATCAATAATGGATGTAATCGATAAGGAGGGCCTTGTTCTAAAATGCCGGTATTGCAGTAGAATTTTGGATGTAAACCAACTAAAATATAATTAAAAAATATTTTAAAAATAGAAATAATTCGTGGATTTATTGACCCAAGATGATAAACATCATCACAATTCCATAAATTGCAATAGATTCTACCATTCCAATAAAGATGAACACCTTTGACTGGAGTGCTGGGTTTTCACTAATAACAGCAAGACCCGCAGAACCAACATATCCTAAACCAATACCTGCGCCCATTGCAGCAACACCAAAGGCTATTCCTGCACCAATGAACTTTGCTCCATCGCCCATTCCACCTGACTCTTGAGCAAATGCCAATTCAGTCATTCCGGTGCTGATGAAGATTGCAGCGATTATCGGAAACAATAAAACAAAAGTTTTCATGTTCGTGATGGCTCCTGTAAATCCATATTTAAATCATGAGACGATAGGTTGATCATATTTTTTCCAAAGTTTTCTTTTTAAAATTTTTTAGATCGGCTCGCACTCCTTCAGCTAGTTTATCATGCTCAGTTTCTAAGACCCGTTTGGAATTTTCCAACAATTTTTTAATTTCATCTTTTCCCATTATTTTCTCAACTCAATTTTTGCCTTAACTTTTTTTAACTTTGCGAATTCTTCTCGCTCTTTTTCCTCAAGGGATGCAATAATAAATTTTATTCTCTGCTGATATTGAGGAATTATTACATTTTCTAAGGCATTTAGTAATTTTTGGGTTTTTTCTAATGCTTTTGCTAAAGTAAAAATGGAATTTTCATATTCAGCTGCTTTTGCGATTTTGGGAAGAAGTGTTTTGATTTGTTTTGCTGCTCGATCAATAGATGAATTTGTGTCTCCAAATCCGTATGGTAATGACTTTGTGTCTTTTTCAGTAACAGATAATGCAGGAATTTTTACATCAACTACTCGTTTGATTTTTGTTTCAAGCTCCATAACAGCGGGAGTCGCTTGTGCAACTGAATCAACTGTGCTTGTTCCAAGGGCAAGATATGCCTCATTTACTGATTGATAAATATCCTGCAGAGGATCCCAAATTCCCCCCCGTGCTTTTGAGGCTTCATCAATCATTTCTTCAATATTTTTAAGCAAAACCTTGCGCTTATCATCTAGAATTTTTCTTACCATGGAAGCAACTTGACTAGAACGCTTGTATTTTAGCAGTTCAATTTTTGTTGCTGCAACATTTTGTCCAAATGACACGTCGCTAATTTTCCTTAAAGTACTTGTCTACGTATTTGTCTTTTACTTTAGTTAATTCATTTTTTGGTAGTTTTGAAACTGCCTTCCACAAAATTCCTAAGGTTTCATCAATGGTACGATTCTCATCAACTGCTTGAGACAAAAATTCTTTTTCAAAAACATCACCAACATCCATGTATTTTAAGTCAATATCAGTAAGCCCTGCCTTTCCTACGATACCCGCTAATGCTCTTACTTCCTGTGAGCGAGAGTATGCGTCATAGTTTTGATTTGAAATTTCTTGATGGTCTTCACGGGTTCTTCCTTCTCCAATTCCGTCTTTCATTAATCTGCTAAGACTCATTAGAATATTTACTGGGGGATAGATACCTTGTCTAAAGAGATCCCTACCAAGTACGATTTGTCCCTCGGTAATGTATCCCGTAAGGTCTGGAATAGGGTGTGTAATATCATCAGATGGCATAGATAAGATTGGAATCTGAGTTACACTGCCAGGTCTTCCCTGAAGCCTACCTGCTCTCTCATAAATAGTTGAAAGATCAGTATAGAGATATCCTGGATAGCCTTTCCTCCCAGGTACTTCTTCTCTTGCAGCACTGATCTCCCTTAATGCCTCTGCATAATTTGTCATGTCTGTTAGTATTACCAAAACATGCATTCCGAGATCAAATGCTAGGTATTCAGCTACAGTGAGAGCAACACGTGGAGTAATAATTCTCTCAATTGCAGGATCGTCTGCAAGATTCAAGAAAAGAACACTTCGTTTTAGGGCACCAGATTCTTCTAGACTTTTTCTAAAGTACTCTGCTTCATTGAATTGCACACCAATTGCAGCAAAGACCACTGCAAAATCACCTTCTGTGCCTAATACTGTTGCCTGTCGGGCTATTTGGGCAGCTAATATGTTATGAGAAATTCCTGAGCCAGAAAAGATTGGGAGTTTTTGTCCCCTAACAAGTGTTATCATACCATCTAT
>JBFJMG010000011.1:0-14297 GCA_041634015.1 Nitrosopumilaceae archaeon | reverse complement strand
CACCCTTAACGAAGATGGCTTGACCAAAAAACAATTCAAAAAAGAAGCAAAAAATTACATTGAATGCCTAAAAGATGAATTAAAACAAGAAAAGAAATCCCTCAAAGAATCACTATCAAAAAAAGAATTCAAAGAACAATTTGAAATCCTCAAAGACCAATTCAAACAAATCAAAAAACAAGTAGAACAAAAAATAAAAGAAATGTAAGAAAATAATTAAAAGAATTAATTCTTTTGCAATTGTTTTCTTAGAATCGTAATTACCATCGCTGGAGCAATAAAATACATACCGGCATTAAGTAGGATTAAACTAATCCCATAACCGAAAACTTCTACTTCGGAGTTAATATCAACATGGTTGAGAAGATCAAGGCTTACAATTAATGGAGTAATCACAAGTTTTACAGATTCTTTAAAAATAGGATTATCTCTTTCAAGGTCTGCTACAGCAGGCGAAAATAAATAATAAAATTGATTAAATCCTTTAACGAATTTTTCACCTGATTGCGTTTGAAGCAAAGTGTTATCGCGCAGTTCTCTTAACTGTTGAACCTGTTGCGATAATTCAGAACCATATGTAGCTGTAGCAATTAGACAACCTCCTCCTTCCTTTGACTCCTCGTCTACAGCGAAACTTTCGGACCCAGTTTGCTCTTTGTTAGTTTCAGTTGGAGTTACTTTGGGTATAGCTCCAGCGGGTGCTTCTAATTTTAGAATATTTGGAATTTCATTTCTGTTTAAAATTTCAGTTTTTTCAATTCTAGTTTGCTCCATGTCCAACGGCCTATCAGTTGTTGAGGTAGGAAGGTTTGCAATTTTATCCAAAGTTTCAAAACTTTCCTGTGTTACAAGGCGTCCAAATACTGTGTATTGCCCATCAAGAAAATTTGAATTTGCATGCACTATGAAAAATTGATTTCTTGCACTGTTTGGATCATTAGTTCTAGCAGCTGAAACCATTCCTCTGTCGTGCTTCAATGAGTTAAATTCGGCCATTAAAGATTCTCCAGCATTAATGTCATTGTTTTGTTTTGTTGTAGGGTCCCCACCTTGAATCATGAAATTTTTTATAACTCTGTGAAAGGCTGTACCATCGTAAAATCCTATTTCTGCTAAATGCAGTATTTTCTCTACATGATTTGGAGCGTAATTAGGAAATAATTCAAAAGCTAAGTGTCCCTGAGGAGTATGAAAAACAATAATCTTATCTTCGTTTTGGGCAAAAACGGGAGAAAGACCAAAAATTAGTGCAACCAAAACAAATAGAATTAATTTCACGAATTTCTTTTTTTGCAACCAAGACAAATATCCTAATAGATAACTAATGACAATCTTTTTGTTTAAAATTATTACTTTCTAAAATATGCCATATTTACTAGATTCCATCTCTTCTTTTATGGCTAGTTTAAATCTAGGAACTTTTCCCTCAATGCTATTTGTTAACCAGGTAAGAAATTTTTTTTCCATTCCTTTACCTTTTAGACTTTGAAAATCAGATCCCATTTGGTCTGAAAGTTTTTGGACCAATCCCTTATTGACACTGACTACAAAAAAATGCCAACCAAAAGCAAACTCTGAATCTGTGATACGAAATTCATCCTCACCATGTACCATCTCCTCAAGTAATGCCAATGATGAGGTAATTGCTTTATTGGTTTTATCATAGTCAATGGCAGAAACATTAATGTTAATTCTATCCATGATAATTCATTTAGAATCATACAAAATAAAAGGATTACACAGATTATTTTTTAAATAAATGTTCAACTTCAATATCAAAATAATTTCTTAAAATTCCTATGTATGTCTGAATAGATTCAGGAATAGTATCTCCACAAGCAACGCCTAGGTTTTTTGCATTAATCCAAATTACGAGGGTTTGAAGAATTGTAAGAAAGCGATCGTTGCCAGCTTCAGGAGGTCCTATTGCTTTTGTGTACCTTTCAGCATATTCCCACGCAGTTACAAAATCGATGCATTTTACATTGAAAACAGATAGCAATTGTTCTTTTAGACTCAGGGCTTGTTTGAAAGGAACTTGATTTATGATGTAAGGAAAATCAATCTCGTCTGGCAGGCAACCAGGTAGTGGTGCCCATATGGTCACTATTTTACAATTAGGATTTAATTTCTCAAACTTTTTCATCATAGATTCGATAATTTCAGGTTCTGTAAACCAAAACAAAATTATGGTTGCTTCACTGATTTCAGATGCACAAATATCCTGACAAATTAAATGTGAATTTTCTTTATTTTTTTCTAAAATCGCTTTTGCCTTTTCTATTTTATTACTGTTAATATCGATACCGACTGCTTTTTTTACCTTGTATTCATCTAAGGCAATCTTTAATCCACTCCCATCACCACATCCTAAATGATAAAAAATATCCTCCGAACCCATCTTACAAAACTTGAATATCTCTCGAAATGTTTTTGGCTGAAGTTGTACATCCTCTCCGGATATAATCTCCTTTGGAAGCGATTGAAGATATTCCTCTATTTTCAATAATTAAAATAGTTACTTTAGTAAATTTATTCCCTTATACTTTCTAATTTTGAAACGGCTTGCCAAAGTATTACTCTGACATAGGATGGCATGTTTGGATCCTGGGTCAAGTCATCTAAGACACTAATAGCATTTGAGGCACGAACTGATAAGGAGTCTTCTTCCTTTACAAGTTCAGAAGCTAAATCAGAAAGAGTTTTTTTAATGGTTTTTGGGGTCGTAGGATTTACAGATAATTGATTCAGCGTATCTAGAGCCTCTTTCATTGCTCCCTTGTTTTTATTTTCATCCACCATAAAATCACCTTAAAAAAATATTAAATCTCACACTTCAACAAAAACGTCATCAGATTCAACTACGACGTTGTACGTTTTTAAATCCTTAATTTTAGCAGGGAATTTTTGCAATTTTCCGCTTTTACAATCAAATTGAGCGCCATGCCATCCACATGTAACAGTTGCACCCTCAATGGTGCCTTCTGCAAGACTAGCACCCGCATGTGTACAGGTATCATCCATAGCAAAATACTCTCCATCAATATTTGTGACTAGTATATCCTTTCCATCAATTGAAATTTTATGAAGTTTGCCGGGACTAATATCAGCAGATTTACCGGCAATAATTTTTCCCATAAAACAACCCCGTTTGACTAATCTTAATAGTTTTCCCAACTTTAATTTTTCAATGAGAGTAGGGTTAGGCAAAAAAGACGATAAAGACAAAGTCTTGGAATTCTGTAAAGACACTTTTTCTTGGGGTGATTATATTGCTGATGTTTGGGATTATTGGTTCAAAGAAGGAAATCTGTTCGTAGGATATCAAAATAATCAACCAATTGCAGTTTGCCATGTATCTGTACATAAAAAAGCTAGACAAATTTGGATTGAAGGAATCCGAGTACATCCTAACTTTCGCAAAATGGGCCTGGCAACAAAATTGGTATCTCATTCAGAATCTGTAGGTGCAAAAAACAATTGTAAGACTTCGCTGATGCTTATAGAAATTAATAATAAAAATTCAATTTCTTTGGCAAAAAAACAAAATTATAAAAAAAAAGAAACATGGTTTTTTTGCTCACTTGAACCAAAAAAAACCAAAGCAAGTGCAAATCTTGCAAATTTTGAGAAAAAAATTCCCTCCAATTTATTTACAAATTCGTATTCCTATGTAAGATCATGGCGATGGATGCCTCTTGAAATCAGTGACATTAAATTTCTTATAAAAAAAAGAAAAATCTTCTTCATAGATTTCCACAGAGATTCTCCGTTCCTTATTATTACGGATTCAGAGCATTTCACGAAAACATTAATGGTTACACTTTATTCAAATTCAACTAAGGGTGTTAAACAACTTCTTAATCACGTTCAAAATTTGGCGTTTAATAATAATTATAATAGAATTCAAGTACTTTGTAAAATTAGGACCTTGCCCAAAATTATTGGTCTGAAAAATAGATTATCGTTTTATCTTATGGAAAAAAAAATTTAAATGGATTTAATTCCAAATTTAACCTTATTTTTTAAGATACCTAGCTTTTCTATTTCCATCTCGATTTGATCTCCATTCTTTAAAAATCCAAACTGTGGATTTCTTAATGCAACACCAGCTGGCGTACCTGTCGAAATAATATCTCCTCCTTCAAGAGTCATGGTCTTACTTAATTTTGAAATAATCTCAGGAATTTTTAGAAACATTTTGTTTGTAGAAGAATCTTGACGGATCTTTCCGTTTACTTTTGTTACAAGTTTAAGATTGTGTGGATCTTTTATTTCATCTTTTGTAGTAATCCAAGGTCCGCAGGGTGCAAATGTGTCAAAACTTTTTCCACGAGTAAACTGCCCATCCTTGTACTGAATATCTCTGGCTGAAACATCATTTAGGATCATATAGCCAAAAATAGATTGGATTGCTTCCTCTTCATCAATATTTTTACAGTTTTTCCCTATGATAACTGCCAATTCAATTTCATAATCTAGCTGATTTACAAAACTTGGACAAACTATTTCCGAATTAGTTCCGCAGAGAGATGTTCTGGGTTTTAAAACAATAACTGGGTCTGTTGGTGGTTTGGAATTTTGTTCTAATGCATGATCAGAATAGTTAAAGGCCATACAGATAATTTTTGGTGGATTTGCTATTGGGGCTAGAATCTTAAATTCGGACAAGCTTTTTTCAAATGGAAAATTTGAAATTTTTCCCTTCACTTCATCTAGCCAACCATCAAATAGAAATTCCTTAAAGCTAATGGGAATTGGCACTCCAGTTTTGTAGGTAATTTCGTCTTTTGTGGCAACTTTGCCATCTTTTACGAATCCATAGGTTTCTTTATCGTTCTGTAATAATCTGGCTATTTTCATGATTGATCATTTATGCGTAAAAATCACTTGACTTTGTGAATCTTTTCTACAATAACCAAATCTTACAAATTGAATCTCTGAACCCTCTTTTAGATCCAAGAAATGCGGCTCACAAAAAACTTCCATTTCCTCAAGACTATTTTCGTTGTATACATCATTAACAAAAAGTGGTTTTGGAATTAGAATTTTTAATTTATGAGAATTTTTTTTTGGAATCCACTGTATTTTTGGATAATCTACATTCATATCATCTCCAATAAATTCCCCCTCTAAATTATCGTTAGTGCTAGTGATTACAACATTTCCCAATCCCATTAACCTCAATTTATCTCCAGCATTGATGTTTTTTGCATCATCTGTTGAGACAAGTATGTTTTCATCAAGATCAACTTTTCTTTTACCTAGATCTTGTGTAGGGTGGTTAGGCAGCTCGACATTTGTATGAGGTAAATTTTTAATTATTAAATTTCGGGGACTTGTAACCATGTAAAGTCGTATACTTTGGGGATCTATGATTTTACGATTAAAGGATTCTAACGCATCAAAAGGTGCCAATGTATCTGATTTTGTAAACCCAAGGGAAATTATGAATTTTCTAATGGCTTCAGGTTTTATTCCTCGTCTCTTAAGAGCCTCAAGAGTGGGTAATCTTGGATCATCGTACCATGAGATTTTTCCTTCCTCAATCAGAGGTTTAATGATTCGCTTTGATACTGGCATTCCTTTTAATTCAAGTCTCGAAAATTCAGACATTTTGGGTTTACGCATTTTTAGAGCATCAAGAATAGAATCGTACAACTCATTTCTCAATTCATATTCTTTTGAGCGGAATGCATGGGTAACACCATCAATACTATCTTCTATTGCTACTGCAAAATCGTAACTAGGCCAAACTCTGTATTTTTCCCCTAATAACGGGTGTTTGGCATCTATTATTCTAAATAAAACAGGATCTCGCATAACGGTATTGTCTGATTTCATATTGCCTCTCAACCTAACTATAGCTTCTCCGGCCTTGAATTTGACAAACATTTTCTCCCATCGTTTAGAATTTTCAGATTCATCTGAGATACTACATTTACAAAGCTTCATTTCCCTTCTGTTTTTACTAATTGTTTCACGTTCACATGTACAAACATATGCGTTTCCAGAGCTTATCATCTCCTTTCCTTTCGTGTACAGTAATTCCATATCATCAGACGTGTTTTTTACAATATCATATTTTATTCCAAGCCATTCTAATCCTACCTTAATTGCTGCGTAGTACTCAAGTCTCTCGTTTTCGGGATTAGTGTCATCCATGCGAAGAATTTTTTTACCACCATACATGTTGACATATTCTTCATTAATTATGGCAGCTTTTGCATGACCAATGTGTGGATAGCCATTTGGTTCAGGAGGAAACCTAGTTATGACGTTTCCTTTTTGCACTCCTTCAAGCTCTGGTAGTTGTTTTTGTTCTTCAGTTGATTTTTCTTTAGGTGATAAGAGGTCAGGAAATTCTTTTTCAATTTGAGATTTTTGCTCCGTTACAGAAATATTATTAATGCTAGAAACAATTGTTGAAATATCGGATACTATCTCCTTAACTCTTGTTCTTAGCTCAGGATTCATACCAAGAATTTTAGATAAAACTATCTTATCCTGAGTTTTTCCTCCATGTTCTTGTGCGTTTTGTAGAGCTATTTTTCGTATTTCATTTTTTATTTTTTCATCCAAATTACAGACTCCTTTCTACAACAAACTCTAAAAGAGAAACCAATTCCTTTTTTGAAGTACCTGAATATTTATCCAAACATTTTTTCGCCTTTCTTGCATGAAGCAGGGCTTGTGTCCTTACACTTTTTTCAATTCCCAGATTCTGAATTATTTTCACAGCTTTTTCAAGGTCTTTTTTTACTGCACGAGAATTCCCAAAGCACTTTAGAATTATTTTTTTATCTTTTCCTGTCGCCTTTTTTATGGCCAGAAGAATTGGAAGTGACTTTTTACCCTCTCTGAGGTCATTACCAACTGGTTTTTTTGTAATTTTTGGATCTCCCATGACGCCAATCAAATCATCAGTTATTTGAAATGCAATTCCTAGATTCTTCCCAAAAGATGCTAGATTTACAACATCCTTTTTGTCAGCATCGGCACATATTGCTCCCATGGCGCAGGCAAGATCAAACAAAACGGCCGTCTTTTTTTCAACCATCGTCAAATATTGTGAAAATGATGGAATTTTTTTACCCTCCGCCATTTTAATATCATAAAGCTGACCTTCGCAAATATCAACACATGCCGTAGATAGTCTTGAAATCAATTCAATAGATTGTTTTGGAGATAATTTTGTTTTGGAAATAATCTGAAAAGCCTTTGAAAACAATACATCCCCAGCTAAAATTGCAACCGGCATCCCAAACTTTCTATGAACTGTAGGGACACCATGTCTCATATCATCATTATCCATAATGTCATCATGGACTAGCGTAAAATTATGTATCAGCTCGATTGCTCCAGCAGCTGGCATTGCATCACTTGATTTTCCTCCTAAAATTTTGCAGCTTTGTAAAACCATGTGTGGTCTTAGACGTTTTCCGCCATTCTTAATTAAATGGGCAGCAGCTGAATAAAGCTCAGATGGCTCACCTCTTAATTTTAAGCCTAGATAATGATTAACAGATTTTATATTTTTATTAAATGATTTTGAATTTTTCAATTAACCAGTCTCCATTTGTCATTTGTGAGATGAAAACTAATAGAATTTTCAAGAGATTTTTGCATATCTGTTTTTATCCACTCAGACAAAATGACCTGGTGTTTTTGTAGCATTTCTTTTTTAGATTTTGATAGTAAATACAACGCAATTAACATCCACGGACAGAAAATCTTAGGATTTTTTTCTAGTTCTTTTGATAGTGCTGAAGGAGAAACCCACCTAATCTCACTAATTTCATCTTTTACAAAATTAAATTGGTGTGTTGATTTTACAATACCTAATAAAGTTCCACAAATTTCATTCTCAGATCCAATATTTTTGTACGGAACATGGTATTCAAATTTAAACAAATAATCCATCTTACAAAAATTTCCAATTTCTTCTGGCATTCTTCGTTCTGCTGATGATTCGTACGTTTCATTTTCTCGAGGATGACTAGCAAAGGTTCCATCCCAATCTCCTGGCCATAGCATCTTTTGTTCACTTCGTTTTGTAAGCGCTAGTCTACCATTTTCATCAAAAATAAGGGCAGTAAAGGCTCTATGCAATTTTCCTTGTGGTAAGTGGCATTTTACCTTCTCTTCAAGTCCAATAGGTTTGTCATTTTCATCGACTAGTACAAGTAATTCTTCAGTCATTTTATTTTCCCTTAAACAAAGTTCCTTCCACCTTCTTCTTTTTTATCGCATCAATTATGCGAAGTGGTTTGTTTCCATTTGCAAAAAAAACATCCACTCCCATCTTTGAAATTTTCAAAGCCTCATCAACCTTTCTAGTCATGCCTCCTGTTACATCAATTTTATTTTTATCCATTTTTGGTATTTTGCTTTCCATTTTGTAGATTAATTTTTTATTTTTAACATCGGAATACAAACCATCTACATTCATAACGAAAATACATAGTCTTGGTCTTAAAACTCTGGCTATCATTGTCATAATTTTATCACCCGATAAGATGAAGGATTTTTTTCCTTGGTACCAAAGCGCATCACCATAGGTTACCGGAATTAACCCTGACTTTGCAATACTTTGCATCTCTTTTATTTTGTTATTAATGGGCTTGTTACCCTTAACAAAACTAGTCGGAGGAATACCATAAGGGGATAATTTATTTTTCAAAAAAGAGTCAAGAATGATTTTGTTTAATTCTACCATAGAGTTTTTCACGACCGAAACTCCATGAATATTATAATTTGCAGGTTTTGTATGCATATTATATTTTACCGACCAATAATGTCCAAATGAACCTCCACCATGAACCACAATTACTGGTTCATTGATTTTTTTAATTACATTGGTAATATTGTGAATTATTTTGTGCCTAACTGATAATGGTTTTTCCTTGTTTGTTATTATGGAACCTCCTAATTTTATCAAGATCATGTCTGTCATCAAACAAATAGTTAGTTAAGTATCTAATCCTCTGTAGTCAATTTTTACTGAAAAACATTCAGAATCAAGTGCCCTCAAATTATTAATGGTCTGCTCTTTATTTTTCTCTCCAGTAAGAGCAAAAACACAGCCTCCCGCACCTGCCCCTGTGAGCTTGGAGCCATATGCGGTAATATTGGCAGTACGAATAATTTTTTCTAACTTTTCATTTGACACTCCAATTTTTTCCAAATACTTTTGATTTTCAGTCATTAATTGGCCAATTATGTTTAAATCATTTTTTTCTAAACTCATGATAACTTTTTCAACCAATTTTTCTTCCTTCTCACAAATTACCTTAAACTCTTGCTGATTTTCATCTCTAAATTTTTTTACATTTGCAACAATTTCCGAGGTAAAATGAATTTGTTTGGAATTTACAATTACCAAATTAAAGTCTGGTCGTGAATCAAGTTTTTTAAAACCATTTTTCTTATCATAAGCAATTAGACCGCCGAATGTAGAGACTGTACAATCTGCTCCTGATGTATCTCTAAAAATTGTTCTTTCTGCATCAATTGCCAATTTTAACACTTCTTCCTTTGATAGTTTCGTAAAAAGGCCAGAGATAGATGCTGCTGCTGCAACACAACATGCAGAAGAGGAACCCAATCCGACCCCATACGGAATTTCTGAATCAATTTTTATTTCGATCCCACCATCGTGATTAAATCGTTCTATGAATTTTGTTGCAAGAAAAATAAACGGCATTAATGGGGAGTTTTTGTCAATTGGTTCTGAAATATCCATATTGAGGTCTCCCAAAACTGATTTGATAACTATTCTTTTTTCATTAATTGTTGAGGACGTAACTGTTACTCTTTTGTTAATGGAGGCAAGAATCGCCTTTACTCCGTAAACTACAAAATGTTCACCAAACATTATCACCTTTGCTGGGGCAGAAGCTATAGATTTCAATTGAAAATTATTGAACCATAGCCCACAACAGCGCTCTTATCGCCAGTAACGTCTCCGCTTGTAGCGTATTTTAATAATTCTCCTTTGGTTGCTCCGAGTTCCTTGCAGGCAGTCATTGTAGCAGCAATTGCCCCATATCCACAGGCACTTATTTTTTTATCAAACAAAACATCATAGAATTTTTCTACGTCTAATTTAAGAATCTCTTTAATTAAGGCTGAATCTTGCCTGTGCGCGATATCATTTGGCTCATAATGAGTAAAATCAGAAGAGCCAATAATCATTAGCTTCTTCTTGTGAGCTATTTTTGCAATTAATTTTCCTAATGAGACTGCTGTATCTTGAGTTTGATCAACCATGGCAATTGGTAAAATTTTAAATGAACTTGGAAAAACTTGCTGCAATATCGGTATCTGTACTTCCAGACTATGCTCCTTTGTGTGTGAAAAAAAATCTATTTCTACCAAGCTAGAGATTTCAGCTAACTCGGAGGCTATTTCTGAATCTACTTCTACATTCCCTAAAGGAGTTTCCCACCTACAATCCTTCATTGCCGCTACATTGCACCCTAGCCCCCAATGATTAGGACCGATAACTACAAACAATTCGAATGGTTGGGATGAAATGGCAAAATATGATTGACAGGCAATGGCCCCAGAATAAGAATATCCCGCATGTGGGCAGATCACTCCTAAAATATTTTTTTTTACCTTCGATGGAGGAAGAGAACCTGGTCCAAAAGGATCTAAAAAACAATTTTCGATGGTAGTTTCTAATTCTTTTTTATTGGCTGGATAGAACATCCCGGCCACGGCCGGTGTTCTTATCTGCATTACTCCGTTGCCTCTTCCGTAATTTTAGTTTCGAAATCATCAATTTCGTATTTCATTGACTCTTCTTCTTTTAGTTGACCTTTTTCGACAAGGATTTGTCTTGCCAATAACCAGTAAACCGTTGCAAGTGATTTGCGGCCCCTATTGTTTGCGGGTATGACTAAATCTATTTTTGATGTTATATTATCAGTATTGGAAATTCCAATTACTGGAATTCCTGCATTGGTCGCCTCTGTAATTGCTTGATTATCGACTTGAGGATCTGAAACAAGTAAGAGTTTTGGTTCGATATAATAAGGAAGAGATGGATTAGTTAAAGTTCCTGGCATGAACCGACCAAGCATCTCAATTGCTCCTGTAACTTCACAAAATTTCTCAACGGGAGTATTTGCATATTCTCGTCCTGAACATACAATTACTTTGTCTGTGCCAATTCTATTGATAAAAATCGCGGCAGTTTTAATTCTCTCTAATGTAATATCCAAATCAATCATGTAAAGCCCTTCGGGACTGGCTTTGGTGATAAATGGTTTCATGAATTTTGTTTTTACCTGAGTTCCAACTCTAATTCCAGTTGAAAGGACCTTTTTTTTGATATTCTGAAGTTCTGTCTGTTGACTCATATACGATTTTAAATCTCAACCATACCGCGTATTAAATCATGCTCTGAAAGTCGAATTAACTCGTTAAGTTTTGCAACCCTTTCTCCACCAACTATGCCGACTTTAAGCATTTTAGATTTTGTGGCAATTCCGATATGCGAAATGTGACTGTCATTCGATTCTCCTGATCTATGTGATGTGATTAGTTTAATGGAATTTGCATTGGCCTCGTGTGCAAAATCCAAGGCATCGTATAAACTCCCAGCCTGATTTACCTTTAAAATTGCCGCATTACAAGATCCTATTTTTATGGCCTTTTGCAGAATTTTTTTGTTTGTAACGATAAGATCATCACCAGTAATCAAAGTCTTTGGGAATTTTTTTGTCAGCTCTGACATTTCTAAGAATGCTTCTTCATGAACAGCGTCTTCTGCATAAACTAGCTTGTACTTTTCAATTATTTTAGAAACAAATTCAATTTGTTTTTCTGGTGTATTTTTAAAACCTGCCCTGTTGTAATCATAAATTTTTTCTTCTTCATCCCATTGTGTTGATGATGCAAAATCTACGCCTAGGGCCACTTCTTTGCCCAAGGTAAAACCCAAATTCTCACATGCCTTTGCTGAGAGCTCTAATGCACGCTCGTTATTTACTTTTGGAGCCCATCCTCCTTCATCTCCTCTGCCATTTGTAAATTCTGGATCATGTTTTTGCAATACGTTTCTTAACTCCTTATGAACAGCTAAATTTGTTTCAATTGCATCTTTAATTGATTTAGCACCCTTTGCGCAAATTAAAATCTCTTGAATGTCAGGTGTTCCTGGTCCTGCATGTGCACCTCCTCCTAATATGTTTCCCAAGGGAAATGGAAATTTGAAATCATCATCATTGGATAGTAACTTAAAGAGAGGAATTCCAAGACTCTTTGAAGCAGAATCCATAGACGCAATGGTTAAAGCAAAAGCCAAGGAACCGCCAATCTTGGTATAATTATCAGTATCGTCTATCCTGTGGATGGTATCGTGAATAGATTTTAGATCACTAGAATCAAGACCAATGAATTTAGAAGAATTTTGATTTAAAATTTCTAGGCTTTTCTGAGGACCTCCTTTAGGAAAACTGATTGCTTCATGTTTTCCAACGCTGGCCCCAGATGGGGCACAGACTCTCCCTAAATTTTCTTTATCAGATATAATATCAACTTCGATAGATGTGCTTCCTCTACTATTGAAAATGATTCTTCCCTTAAGTGATGTAATTTCGGGCAAATTATTCTAATTCAGATTGTACTTCTTGATGTCTTCTTTGAATTGCTTCATAGAAGGGAACAATTTGTTGAATGGTTTCTACTGAGGTAAGAAGCATTCTTCTACAACAATATCTTTTTAGATCAAGTGAGTCTAGAACTTTTGCAGGATCTTCTCCTGATTTTACCTTGGTTTGATATTCTTCATTTTTATCTGCAATAAGATTTCCGCAGGTAAAACATCTAACAGGAATTAACACAATTTCGAAAAGTAATCAAGGATTATAAAAACCCTGCATGGAACGTCCGTTGCGGGTGTCGCCCAGCCTGGCCAAAGGCGCTAGCTTGAGGGGCTAGTCTCTTAGGAGTTCGTGGGTTCAAATCCCATCGCCCGCATTTTACAGTACAAAAAAATTATTTTTCTATTTTTTTAATTGCTTCTATTAATGCAGTCCTGCGAATTTCTTCAGTCAAAGCTGCACGTGATTCTTCTAAAAGAATTCTATTTACATCAATTTTTCTTCTTGCCTCTCTTACAATTTTGTCAAAGGTCGCAAAGGGATACAGAAATTGGTAAAGCTCTTCCATGATATCAAAAATCGCTAAAGCCTCAGAAAGTTCATCATTTCGAATTTTATCATACAAGTATCTCTTTAATTCGCCAATGCAATCAAGCAACCCAAGGACATAGGCTTCACTTGAAACTCCAAGAATTTTCGATGAAGGAATTTTTCTTTTATTAATAATGGCCAACAAGGAATAAGCCTCAACGAGCTCTTGTTCTGGTGTAACCAAATACTTGTCCAAGTTTCCTAATGCTTTTTTTCGTAAGTTTTTTAGTAATCGATCTGCTTTTTGTACTTTAATTTTAGCCGATTTCAAGTCACCTTTATGTGAGGAAATTATGGAATGACTACACAAGATAATCACCTCTCTAGAATTTTTAAGCAAGAATTCCCTGGCATCTTGAGACCGTGTTAAGGATTTTGTAATATCTCTCAAAGATGATTTAACATTATTTAGAGACAATAAAGAAGCAATGAAAAACCAAGATAAAGCCGTTTGCCAAAGCGCTTATTTGATGTTTAAATTTTGAATTATGTATGGAAATAACTGTAGACCAAATGATGCAGATTGAGAATAACGGACATCGCATGGGATTTTTAAAAAAATTCATGATGGAAAACGCCGGGGCTGCAGCAGTCAAGAGACTTTTAGAAAACTTTGGTGATGTTAAATCAAAAAAAGTATTGATTTTTGCGGGACTTGGAAACAACGGGGGTGATGGTCTTGTTATGGCCCGACATCTTGTAGGTTATGGGGCCGATGTAACAGTAATTTTGTTAGGAGAGTCTGAAAAAATTAAGACAGAAGAGAGTCAATGGAATTGGCAACTTTTAGAAAAAATGCCTTCAGTAAAATTAAGCACTGGAGGTGTAACTAAATTTGATTCAAATGTAGAAATTATTGTTGATGGAATCTTAGGCACTGGAATATCTGGTGATATTAGAGAACCCTATGCATCTGCCATGAAATTTATCAATGATTCTAATTCGTTTAAAATCGCAGTAGATGTTCCATCTGGTCTTAATCCAGATAATGGACAAACGGCAAATCTTGTTACAAAATGCGACATGACGGTAACATTTCACAAAATGAAGATTGGAATGCCCAAAAGGAGTGACTTGTGTGGAAAAATCTAT
>JBFJMG010000010.1:0-15032 GCA_041634015.1 Nitrosopumilaceae archaeon | reverse complement strand
TTGCATGTAGCATCACAAAGACATGATCCCTGCATCTCACAATCACATTCTGAACCCATTTCTGCTGATGCTGCACAGCCACATGCTGGTTCTTGCGTAGTTGAAATAGCAGGTGGAGGACTCTGTTGTCGTTGCTGACTATCAGATTCCTCATAAACACTTCTAGTCTTTGCGTATCCTGTATCGTCAATTAGTTGCGCTTCTCCCCTTACGGTTTGATATCCGCCAGAGCCTGCACTTGTTGCATATGCTCGTAATCTAGATGGGTCAATACCTGTCTGACCTTGGAATTTTTCTTTCTTAAGAGCCCTATTGCTAAAAATGAAAAATCCGATACCGCCGACTGCTGCAAGACCTGCCATACCATATACAATCATTATTGGAAATTCACCTGTTGAAGTTGTTGCGTAGCCCTCTGGCGGTCTGGGTGTCACCCCAACAATTTCAAGGTTATCAAGTTTGTCGATTGCTGCAAAGCCAACAATGTTTAGGTTTCCAACATCTGCTGATTGGACAGTTCTAATGACATAATTTCTATCCGTTGTAAATTCAGCTGATTGAATTTTTTCTACCTGTCGACCTTCCCTTATACTACTCTCACCCATTGTAAATCCAGAAACAACAAATCCCTGTATCTCTTCAGATAATCCAAAAGTTGATGCATCAACATTAATTCCAGTTGGATCAAACAAAAAGTGCCAATTGCTAAGTGGCTGATTTTTAATCCCATCTGCATTAATCAAATGTTCTGACAATAATGCCTCAGCACCGGTGCCTGCAAGAAGTGAGTGCACCTCAGGTGCCATTTGTTGTACTGCGCTAATTGGTGTGTTGATATCCGTTCCATCTAATATCACTGGTTGTGAAACACTCATGCCACGCCAGCCTACATCGACTAAGGCAGGATTCTGTCCCTGACGTTCTCTGATTATGTATCCTTCTAGAGTTCCATCCATGACAATTCTAAGATCAATTGCTGTCTGTAGTGCTCTTCCTGTTAGTGTCGCAGTATATTCAACTGTCAAATCATTAATTTGCGTAAAACTTCCATCTGCTTCTAACTTTTTGTTAAGCGCATCTCTAAGTGCTTTAATCCCAGGGTCATTAAGATCTGCTGTTTTTTGAATAGTATTTGTTTGACCTCGCAACAAATCTGCAACTTGACCACCTTCTTGATACTCAATAAAGACAGTCTTTTGGTATTTTATTTCAAATGGTGAGGATTTTTTATCGGGATTCACAAATGCATCCATTTGCGCCCCAAAAGCAACAGAACTGCCTCCAGAAATTATTAAACCTGTTACAAAAACTGTTAAAGCAAAAAACTTTGCATCCACGAGGAAATCGACCGCTAATAAGTAATAAACCTTACCTAGTTTGCACCAAAGGTGTTTTTGAAAAAGTAATATTGAGTGGCTGTAAAGGACTTGGAGGTTTTAGGAGCAGAGATAAATGATAACAATTTTGGCTGGAGGAACTGGGTCGGTAAAACTCGTTCGGGGACTTGTAGCTCAGGGTAATGAGGTCAACGTCATTAGCAATGTGGGAGATAATTACTGGCTTTATGGGCTCTACGTCTGCCCTGACATTGATACTATTGTTTATGGTTTGGCAGATTTGCTTGACACTGACCGAGGATGGGGAATCAAAAAAGACACTTTTAACTTTTTAAGACAGATGGAGGTTTTTGGCGAGGAGACTTGGTTTAGAGTCGGCGATAGGGACGCAGCTACTCATCTGATTAGAACTAACATGCTAAAGAATGGTAAAAGTCTTAGTGACATTACAAAATGGATGTGCGAAAAATTTGCAGTCAGCGCAAATGTAATACCTGTCACTGATAACACTGTAGAGACACGAATTACAACAAACAAGGGTGAACTACACCTACAGGAGTATTGGGTTAAACACAGAGGCAAAGATAAAGTTGAAGGTATTCAATATATTGGAGCAGACAAGGCAAGACCAAATCCTGCGGCCATTGATGCAATTCACGACGCTAAACTTGTGATCATTGCACCAGGAAATCCTTTAACTAGCATTGGCCCGATGTTACAAATTAAGGGAATAAGAAAGGAACTATCAAAAATAAAAAAGAAAGTCGTTGCTGTTAGCCCTCTTATTGGAAGCAAAGCAATTAGTGGTCCTGCAGGTCAATACATGGAAGCTGCAGGAATAGAAGTAAATGCATTTGGCCTAGCAAAAATGTATTCTGATGTGTGTGCTAATTTGGTAATAGACTCAAAGGATAAACTTTTGTCAAAAAAAATTCAGAATTTAGATATGAAACTTTATGAAACCAAAATCGTGATGAAAAACAAACAAGCTGAAGAATCTTTAGCATCTTTTATTTCCAACCAAATTCACGTCTAGCTTGAAAATATCTGCAATAGTCCCAGTAAAGACTTTTTCAAAATCAAAAACAAGATTAGAAGTTCCGTCTGAAAGTAAGGAAAAACTTTTACGATTAATGCTGGATTCGGTTTTACGAACTCTATCCACATCAAACCATATTGATAAAATTCTAATTGTCTCAAAAGATGAAGATGCTCTTGAAATATCACGAAAATATAACTCGATTCAAATTCTAGACCAAAGGGAAAGTGGTGTAAACGGTGCTGTGGCCTTGGCTGATGAGTATTCAAAGGTAAATGGCTTTGAAGCATCGATAGTTTTTCCACAAGATATCCCCTTTATCCTGAATCAGGATATTGAATTTTTACTGCGATTCCAAACCCCTCCGAAATATTGTCTGGTGGTTCCTTCTAGGAAATTTGATGGAACAAATGCTCTTGTGCGCATGCCTGTTAATCTAATGGAGACTCACTATGACGAGGATAGTTACAAGATTCACCTGCATAAGGGAAAAGAACAGACTCAAAACACTTCTCTTGTTTTTGCCAAGCGGATAATGATGGATATTGATACACTAGATGATCTACAATTTTCATTACAACAAAATCAAAATCCTGCCCTTTGTAAAAAGATTAAGAACTTGTTTTAAAATTTTAGTTGGGTTTTTCAACTTTATCAATTACAATTGATACCAATTCAATTGAATTCTTTTGTACTAGATCTCAAGGATCTTGTTTTTTTTGCAATAATAATTTAGATATAAAACTATACACGATAAGACACCTGCAGCTAGAAACAAAATTTCAAGTGAATTTAGTAACGAATGTGCAAAGGCCTCTGCTACAGAAATTTGATTAATCTCAGCCACAAAATACACATATGAAAAAATAAAATAGTTAGTTGCCCAGTGAATTAAAATTGCAGGTGCCAGACCATATCTGGAGTAAACCCAACCAATTATTATTCCACTTGCAGTTGCTTGTGCAAACTTTCCATTGTTCCACGAGTCCTCAAAGATAATGTGTGAAATACCAAAAAACACAGCAACAACAACGATTAGAATTATTGTCTTTTTCGTTTCGTAAATATGTAAATTAGCGTATGGATTCCACAGTGATTTGAAAAAATGAATTACTGATACTTTGTGAGAATAAATTACGTATAGAGGAATACCAATTAATAAAACCCTAAAGCCCAACTCTTCAATTAATGGAGCAATAGTAACATCAACAAATTGAATTAATTGATTATCTCCCAAAGGCGGAACGATTGTAATTCCAACTCCTTCTTGTAGATAATTTATTATGCCTGAAATTAAAATAAGAATAGAAAACCAGGAAATCATCGCAACTAAATAATTTGAATTAGTAGAATATTTCCCCTCAGACAATATGCCCATCAATGTTTTTAGAAAATTTCTTTTAGGTCCTAACATTGATATCGAAAATAAAATTAGAAAAATACACCATAAAACAATAAAGACATCTCCTAACTCCAGTGGAATTGAGTAATTAACATCTGATAGAAGACTCAGACCTTTAATTGGAAATTCAAAAGTAATGGCTTCTCCGATGTTTGTATTAAAAACCAAAAATGCTCCAATTGGAAAAGATAAGATCATCATTCCAAAAATTATTGAAATTATTGCTGAATAGGGTATTCCTAATCCTTGTAAAATTTTATTAAAATCGACCAAGCTTTTTCTAGTGTAATTCTATACTTGATTCTGGAAATCCAAGTCCAACAAGGGATTCTTTTATCGTATCGCGATGATCTCCTTGCAAGAATATGTAGCCTTCTTTTGCGGTTCCGCCACATGCATACCTGCTTTTTAGCTCTTTTGCAACGCGTTCAAGATCATTTAGTTTTGGATCGAGTCCCTCGATCATAGTTCCCTTTTTCTTAAATCTACGAGTCTCCAATCGAATAATAATTTTAGTACTATCTTTTGCTAGTTCGCCACAAGCACACAAATCTTCAGGAAGGCCACAAGTATTACAGATTACTGCCATTCGTTCAAGAAATTTTCTACCTTCATACTATTAAGCCTTGTCTGCCTCTGATTATGAGATTTTCAAAATCGATGATAGTTATTTATCTAAAAAATTCTATATTGTATCATTGTCAAAAGATTTGACTCAAAAAGCAGTCAAGATGCTTCTTGCAGGCGCAACGTTGCTTAGCGAACCATGTCCTTATTGAAAAGGTGTACGTGTAATGAAAGATGGCCATGCTCTTTGCGTTAATTGCGGAAAAGAACCAGAAATTAAAAATGAAGTAAAATCAAAAATCGAAAATGGACAAAAGCTAGATGAATCCCCCTTGCAAATTTTTGAGCAAAAGCTACAAAGTCTTTCGCAGGATCTGTCTCGGGAAAAGGATCATAAAAAGCAACAAGAAATTCTAAAATCCATAAACTCTCTTATAGAAACCATTCAAAGGTTAAAAAATTCACAATAAAGTTTTTATTATAAAATCTTGGCAAAATAGTAGATATGAGCAGTAAGAAAAAGGGTGCACCATTACCAGCATCAAGTGCGGGTCTTTTACGATTTTTTGAAGATGAGACAAAAGGCTTCAAGGTAGATCCAAAAATAGTGGTCACCATTCCGATTAGTCTTATTGTGGTATCTTGGCTATTGGACATCTTCCTAATCTCGTGACGTTTTCATGGAAAATTCTTCTGATGATGTTTCCAAAATTCATAATAGGTATTCGTTAACATTAATCAGCCCTACATCGTACTATCATTCTCTAATTCTATCTGTAATAGTTGCATCTTTGCTGACCATTACAACTTTCTTGGGCTATCTTGAATCAGAGAACTTTGTTTTTAATTTATTAGCAGTAGTCGGAGTGTTGCTTATTACACAAATTATAGATTCTCGTATAATTAGAAACAAGGAATATTCAAAGTCGTTGCACACGTCATTGTTTGGAAACATTATCTGGCTATTGACAGCTCTATCTGGTCTGCTCTCTGCAATTATTTTATCAAAGGAGGAGACATCGCTTTTTTTTATTGTTGAGGGGATGTTTATCTTTGCAAGTTTTAGAATAGGATTATTAACAACAGTTCTAGGTTTACGACTCGCAAAAGCCTGGTTGATATGTTTTATGCAGCCCCTGGCAATGCTAGTTTTCCTGTTACCGTTTGATCAATGGCAGCCAATTTTTTCTGATCCTATGACCTGGTTTTTTGGAGTGAGTTTTCTAGTTATCGCTACGGTGTGGTCAAAACTCACTGATAGGGCAGGCAGACCCGGAGTCCCAAGCACTCACAAGCTAATTCAAGCATACATTTCCTCACAAGGCAAAGATTTTTCTGAAATCGAGTCGATGATTGAAAAGCGTTCCAAACCATCTGAGGTATTTACTTCACAAATCCGGTTAAAAACAGATGATAGTTCCTCTGACTTTAGATTAGTACTACCTGATATTCATCCTGGGCCCTATCATCCAATTGGGGGAAGCAATATTCCTTATTTGATTTACAAAAACCTAGATTCTTCTGCGATGGTAATGCACAGCGTTTCGGATCATACTCTTAATCTTCCCTCCAAAAATCAGGTTGAAAATTATCTATCACGATTACGTAACGCATCTGTACTGCAAGAAGGAGCATCATGTACTGAACCTATCTCTGTTCAAATAAACAAATCCCGTGCAGTAGGAATTTTATTTGAAAAGACTGCAATTTTGTTTTTATCCTTATCGCCTCATGGAATGGAAGATTTACCATACTATGTTGAAAAGGAAATTGAGCAATACGCAAAAAATAGAAAGTTTGACAGGGTAATGGTAGTTGATACTCATAATGCTATGGGAGAGGAAATTTCTGAAGAAGACTCTGAAGACTTGCTTCAAGCAGCAAAATCATGTTTAGACACGCTGATAACAAAAGACAACTTTCCACTCAAATTTGGATACGCAAATACTTCTGAGATGACATTATCAAGCCCTGATCTGGGATTGGGAGGCCTAGGAGTTTTATGTCTGCAAATAAACGGTGCAAATTATTTTCTTGGCTGGGCTGATTCCAATAATATGGAAAATGGACTAAGAGAAGAAGTAGTTGATCAATTTAGAAAAAACGGATTAAATCTAATAGAAATTTGTACATCTGATACTCATTATGCACAAAAAAATGTCAGAAACAAAAATGGATACTATCAGTTTGGTGCAATCACTGATTTTAAAAAAATTGCCAACTGGTATCTTGAAATTGCAAAAAAAGCAGAAGCTAAAATTTTACCTGCAAAAATAGAAATCTTGGAAAATAAGACTGATGTTAAGGTGATGGGGCCAAAAATATTTGAAGATTATTCCAAGGCCCTGGATTCTTCCCTTAAACTAACCAAGGGATTTATGCTTGGCAGCCTTGCACTGTTTTTTGCTAGTTTGATTTTATAGTCTTAAGTTCTTCTATGTTTCCATAGAACTCATCTACAAAAGATGCGAACTGCAGTATTGGCACAATCGGAACCCTTTCAATAAAATCAATTTTTTCCTGATAAAGAGTAACTATAACTGGAACTGCAATTGCATTTTGAGTTTTTTCTACATAATGTTTTGTTCGTTGCACCTGTTTTTGCACAACATTTTGTAAAACAGAAACATTACATCTTGTCCAATGCTTGCAATCAATTAGCATTGCAACTCCCAATTTTATTCCAACTACATCAATCTCCATTCTGGGTTTTGTGAGAACAAGATTCCGAATCGTCCCAAAATTTTTTTCCTCCAAAATCTCTGAGACCAACCCCTCAAAATCTCTCCAATCAATGTTCTCTGATACTTCCTCCATAGGTGCCCCTTTCTTTAGCGCATAAATTGCAGATTTTAATTTGTCACCTTTAGAAAAATCGTAAATTTCGCCATTTTTTTTCCCAATCCCGTTTTTTTCCAAATCTTCCAGAATTTGTCTGCATGTCTGGGAATCATTTTTTGTTACAGCAACAAAATCTTGTACGGAGATACCGCCAGGTATTATTCCATTTAATCCCTGAACTAATGCCTTGAGCTGCATAATTGTTTTTTTTTAATTTACATTTTAAATGTTAAAAAACAAACCTTTGTAACATGAGATCAACATCAAAGAGTTTTAATTATAACAATCTCCAAGGTGTAACATGAAATTTTTGCTAGTTTGTATGCTAGCAATATCAATTGGATTAATCGGATTTTCATTCTCATTTAGCGAACGTGGTACCTTTGTTGAGAGTGTAAAATTCATACAATATTTAGATGAAAACACTGCCCTCGAAGAGGTTAGAAACGGAAACTTGGACCTTTATTATTATCGCATTTCCTCTGATAGGATAGAAAATACAAAATCCCGAGAGGGATTGCAGGTTTTTGATTCTACTGGCGGATCCTACAGTATTTTGGTTAATCCTGCAGAATCTGAGAAATTCAATCCATTTTCAATCAGAGAAATTCGATTTGCTTTAAACTACCTAATTGATAGAAAACTTATCGTTAATGAATTGATGGGCGGGTTTGGAACAACTATGATTTCAAATTATGGTACCTTTGATCCTGACTACCCTTCAATAATTAATCAACTTGAATCGTTTCACTTTAGATATAATCCGGTAATTGCCGAGGAAATAATATCAACTGAGCTAGAAAAGGTTGGAGCAAAAAAAATTAATGGTAAATGGATGATAAATGATCAACTAATAGAGTTAACATTTTTTATTAGAAGTGACGATCCTGTTAGAAAATCAATCGGGGAAATTTTTTCATCAGAACTTGAGAGAATTGGTTTTACAGTAAACAAAGATTTTGGAGATTTAAACAAGGCATTTGTTTTAGTGTATGGTTCTGATCCTGCAGATCTAAAGTGGAGCCTATATACAGAAGGTTGGGGAGGTCGTTCAGCATTTGTAAAATACGACTCTATTGGATTAGGGCAGATGTATTCCCCTTGGTTTTCTACCATGCCTGGCTTTAATGATCCCTCGTATTGGAATTACAAAAACGACAAACTGGATTCCATCACGCAGAAAATCTACATTGGGAATTTTAGCTCAGCTGAGGAACGCACAAGCCTAATTCAAGAAGCTACACAAGAGGCTGTAGGTGAATCAGTTAGAATTTTTCTTGCAAGTAAGATTGATCAGTATGTAGTAAACGAAAAAGTTACTGGTGTTGTTAATGATTTTGGTGCTGGGGTTCCTAGCAGATTTACTCCAATTAATTCTAAAAGTGACTCTGACTCACTAGTAATAGGTGTAAAACAAATCTATCAAGGAGCATGGAATCCTGTCATGGGTCTTAGCGATTCATACAGCAAGCATATCTGGGATATTCTGTATGATCCTGCAATTTTTAAGCATCCTTACACTGGGGAAACATTTCCCATTAGGGCCAACTGGAAGGTTGAGACTGCAGGCCCTGATGGTAAACTAAATCTTCCAAATGATGCAATAATTTGGGATCCTGTCTTAGGCAAATGGCAAAATGTTTCCCCCCAAACTCAAGCAACAAGCAAGGTAACCTTTGATCTTAAATTTAGCAATTGGCACAATGGACAAAAAATGGACATGAATGATGTTTTACATTCTCTTTATTTTACATTAGAGTGGGGATCTGAGCAAACAGAAAATGACAAGACATTTGATACAGAGTTCACGCCACGTGCTTCACAGGTAGTAGACACATTGATTGGTGTGCGCCCAATTGGTGAAGATAAGGTTGAGGTTTATGTTGATTACTGGCATTTTGATGAAGCAGAAATTGCAGATTGGGCGGTTCTTTGGAATTCTATGCCTTGGGAGTTATTTTCTGCAATGGAACAAGCAGTGATAGACGGCAAGGTTTCCTTCTCTAGGTCTGGGGCCGTAAGCAAAAATGTTAATTGGTTATCATTAATTGTCCCAAATGATTCACAAATAATCAAACAATATCTTGAGCAGTTCAAAGATTCCAATTTTGTCCCCAAGTCGCTGAGATCATTTGAAAACGATGCAAATTACTTTGACTCTCGATACTCTGCTTCAATTGATTGGATTACAAAATACAATCATGCTGTAATAAGTAATGGACCATTTTATCTGGAGAGCTACTCGCCAGAGTCCCGAACTATTATGACTAGGGCGTTTGTGGATGATACCTATCCTTTTACGGCAGGACACTGGAGCGAATTTGAAAAAATACAATTTCCACAAATTGTTGGCGTAGATATTCCTGAAATTACAATAAAGGGAAAACCCTTAGAAATCTCAATTGAGACTGAGAATACTTCTGAAATCCGTTATTTTTTTACAAACTCCCGAGGGGATATCGTTTCATCTGATAACTTGCAAATCATAGGAAATCCAACATTACTTCGAATCTCTGAGGATAAAACTAACCTCTTGGGGGTAGGGGCAAATGATCTGAAACTTTTTGGTGTCTCTGAATCTGTACTCCGACCAGATATTTACTCTACCAGTTTTTTTGTAGTGGAAGACGAAGTTGAACAGCTACCTGAAATTCCAATAGCTGAAACAAGGACAAACCCAATTGTCGATAATAATTTTTTACTAATCCTAATTATTGGCATAATAATTGCAATCGGGATTGTAATCTATAAGAAAAGAAAGACCAAATTGATCAACTGATCATGATTTTTTTCCAATAATAAATAAAGTTCCCTTCTCTTGCTTCCATTTTTTCTTACTATTTTTTTCTTTAATGTGTTTTATCTTTACTGAAAATCCTGCATGTTTAAAATTTTCTTTCCATTGCTTTTCAGAAAAAAGATGCATCGGAATTTTCATTGCTTTAGGCCAGTGAGAAGTTGCCCTGTTTTCTTTGTAAAAATCTGTACCGCAAACAAATTGACCATTATGTTTGAGGATACGATAAATCTTTTTTAGAGTCAGCTCAATTGATTCTACATAGTATATTGACTCCATCGAAAAAATAAAATCAAATTTACCATTATACTTCCAGTTTTGGATATCTGTGTGAAAATAATGTTCATTTGGAAAAGTTTTTTTTGATTTTGCAGCCTTTATCATGTTTGCGCTTTTATCGATACCAACAGCTTTTTTGCAATTTTTCAGTGAAGCGATTTTTCTTACAACCCACCCATTTCCACATCCTACATCTAAAAACGAGAAAGGTCCCTCAAACTTTATTCTACCAAAAAATCCGTTGACAGCATTTGCATGCTCTTTTTGCATTAACTCTGATCGTCCGCTTTTTGCCCACGAATCAAAAGTTTGTTGGGTCTTATCCACAATGGAATTTTATTTTTAATTAATTTCAATCTTCGTAAAATGAAAAATAAATTTTTACGTGTTATATCGGACAATTCAGACTGAGAAAAGATACTTAAGGCTTAAGTAATGGTAATTTTGATTTTGATCCCTGAGAACAAATCTGGCGGTTTGGGTGTTTGGAATTTTATTATTTATGCCAGCTTATGCTAATGCCCAAGCATTTGATAGAATAATTATTCAGGAAAATTTTGGTGAATTTGAGCGCGGGGAAACTCTTTTTATTTTTGGAAATATTGCAAATATACAACCTGATTCTTTTCTAATCTTACAAATCGTAAATCCCTCTGGGGACTTTTGCCAAATTCAACAACTAGAACCGTTTTCAAATGGTTTGTTTATTTCTAATCCTATTCCCTTGAAGGGAAAGCTATGCGGATTCAGTGGCAACTATGACATTAGAATCTTCTATGGGGATTATTCGAAGACCTCGTCTTTTGTAATCTCGTCATCCATTTACAAAGAACCCTCTTTGAGTCAATATGTCGGTTCTGCAAAAGAACTCATTTCTTCAAAAATTCAAACCATCTCTGCCAAAACAGAACTCAACACGCTAATTTATTCAGAGAGACTTGGCTCATTGGAGGTCGTCTCGGAAAAAGGACTTGAAGATCTTGAAACACTCTATGTAGATTTATCTGATGATTTTTTTATTGAAGAAGATATTTTTGATTTGGATACTACCTTACGAATTCCTGTAAGCGCATTTTTAGATTCAACTGCTGAACTATTAGAATCTGGAAAATTATCCTTTGATATTGCCGATAAAATTGACCGCCAAACCTTTTCTGCCATATTTTATTATGAAATAGGAGATGTTAAAACCTCAGTAGAAAAACTAAACGATGTTTTTGTTTCAATAAAAAATGTCGACCCTGTTAAGACCACACCCCAACGTAATCTTTCCTATGCTGAACTTGAAGATACATTACAAAATATTATGACAAAGACTGGCTCCGTTATGGGAAAAAAGGTAAAAGAACAACTAGCGTTTATTTTTGCCAGGGGAACAGCACCGATTTATTCTGAAGAGTTATCCACACTTTTGGATCTGCTGACTCAATCTAGATATCTTGATGTGATCTCAAGAAACGAAAGCCCATTGTACAAACTTGTTCAAAGTGAATGGCAAATAAAGAGAAACTCACTTGTAGAAAAAGCGACAATCGAGGATTTGATTTTATCTTCCGATGATGTTGCCAGCCTTTATGAGGCGGCTCTTTTACTGCGAGATTTAGATAGTGTAAGTCGGTTAATATCTGAAGATTCTGAGGAAAATTCTGATCTGGTCAAACTAGTTTTGCCTGAATGGAAATCGCTTTCTTCGGATTTGGAGCTGGCAACCTCGGTTGAAAACATTCTGGCCTCTGAGGAAGAGATTACGAAAATGAAGAAAATTTTGGAATTTTCTTCAAGAATTTCAAAAGCTGTCGAGATATCAAATGCAAGCCAAATTAATTCTGGCCTAACTGAGGGTTGGGAGTCATTACTAGACCGAGTACAAAATGCGCAATCTACTGAAGAAATTTTGAAGCTAGTTTCAGAATTTGATAATTCTATAAATCAACTTCGTGAAAAACGCAGCCCTCTTTCGGTTTTGATATTCGATTATCAAGCAATGAAAGCAAAGGCTGAGCTCCAATCGGATCAGAAAAACCTGTTTCTGATAAATAATGCATTGAAAATTTTAGACACTGCACAAAAAATGGAGGAGGGAAACCCAACAGTTAGTAAAATAGATAGAATTGAAGTCCTGCTTACCTGGGCAAGTCAAAAAGCGCCAGAGATTAGGTTAGAGCTTGATTCCTACTCTAAGGATGTTTACAAGGAACGCGCAAGCGAAATCCTGCAAAGGGCAAAATCCATTGAAAACCTCGTTGATCTTAGCTTGAAAAAAAACCGTTTCCTACCCGGGTATCTTAACTTTACAGATTCTATGAAAGACAAAATTGATGATGTGCGAAATCTTGTGATTGCAAAGGATTTGGAAATTGCAGATTCTAAGGTACGTGAATTATTTGTAGAGTGGACGCAGGTATCCACTGCATACGCCGAAGATCCAAGAGGCTCTACGACCGGTTATAGCTTGGATGAATTAAAAAGAATAGAATATCAAGAGGACCTTGAGTTTATCTCAAATTTTGTATCAAATTTTTATAATTCCGACTTTGCGCCATACTCAAAGGAGTATAATTCGATGATGGATGAAGTCTATGAATCAATTGAGTATGGCAATTTCATTGCAGCAGATACAAAAATCGCTGAAATCAGAGAGTACCTAAAGGAACACCTGCCGCTTCGACATCAAAGTATCATGTATGATATATCATATCAAGGGGAAAGTGACCTTTGGGTTTTATCAGGATTTGTTGAGAAAGAAGAATTTGATAGGCGTAAAGTACTCAATGCCACTGTATATGATATGAAAGGAGATGTACATAGTACTTTGAAATTTAGCGACACCCGAGAAGGAAGATTTTATACTCAATGGGAGGCACCTGCTGATCCCGGATTATATGTGGTCTTACTGCAGTATGAGAATTCAAAAGCATCACAGATAATTAACATTGAAGACAAAGAACAAAAGTCATATCGACTTGCAGATCTTAACTTGTCAGAGATGGCAGCTGAATTTGAAGAGCTTAAAACTTTTATGACTAAATTCGGCGGGGCAAACTATCAAGATAAGAGTCCTAGATTCGCATCAACACTTGATGCAATTAAAAAGTCACTATCTGAGCGTGACCTTACAAAAACCAAAGAAAACCTACAAGATTTGCAAAAACTAATCGAGCGATACCTTCCTATAAGATCACGAGTGGCAGTAATAGATGTCGCATATGAAAATGATCAACTACATATCTCCGGTGCGGTAGAAAAGTATCTGTCATTTAGCGAGGACTTGTATGTGGATATCTACAACCAAAAAGGCGAACATGTGGATGATATTGCATTAAAGGACTCAAGATCCGGTTACTTTAATGAATTTGTTTCAATGCCTTTATCTCCTGGAACTTATGTTGCTCAACTAAATTACCATAATCTGAAGGTAACTGATTTTTTTACAACAAATTAATTTTTTGATGCCCCTTTCACTAAGTTAAACAACTGTCTGACTGCCAATTTTGGATGTCGTGTAGCTAGTTTGACGACACTTGCAAGACCAAAATCTGCTTTAATAAAATCGATAAATTCCTCCGGACTGAGCTCTTTGATAACATCAATTTCTTTATCCCAATCCTCATCTGAAAGATTAAGCCATCTGTCCTGCACCTTTCCTGCCGACTTTATCTTGGATTGAATGGATCTTCTCCAATAATCCTCATAGGGAATTAAGGATTTTTCTGAGTAATTTCCTTTTCTTACCGCATTACTTGCAATTTTGCCTGCATATCTTCCAAATCTTATTGCATATCTTATTCCCTCAAGAACAAGAGGATTTGCCTGACCCGCAGAATCACCCACAAGTATCAAATTATCATAGACTGTTTTACGGGATAATCCGTCATTGGGAATGAGGCCGTAATGAAATTCAATTTTATTTATTTTTCCTAAAGCTTCAATTGGACCTAATTTTTTCTTTATAATTTCATCTAATCTTTCTTTAGGATCTACCTGAGATTCTGGTTTTCCCACACCGACTCCAATTCGAACCAATTGATCACTCAGAGGAAAAATCCATGCGTATCCTGATGGTGAATATTTTTGACCAACCATCAACCACCACGTATCGGGGTCTATGTTTTCAGCAGTTGCCTCGTATTCGGCACCTGCCCCAAATCTCTTCCATTGACTGACAAAACCCATTGCTTTTGCAATGACTGATTGAAACCCACTAGCGTCAACTACAATTTTGGCATGAAAAATTAATTCCTCTTTTGCGTTGGCCTTCACACCTGCTAGCTTGCCATCTTTGTCTCTTATGATATCATTAACATTGGTGTTTACAAAAACATCTGTTCCATTTTTTTTAGCCTGGTCTGCTAACCATCGATATGTTTTTCGGACGTCCAAAACTACCGCCCTTGGGTTTTTGTCCTTTATCGTAGCTTGATTTTTTGGTGAAGCAAAGGAATAATTCTTTATCGGATTGTAGCAATTCTCGGGGATTTCAAATTCCATTGCGTCTTTTAGCCATGTCACTCCACTTGTCCTAACGGTGTGGGCTATTTCTTGCTCTTTTTCTAGCAAAGCCACTTTAACCCCTTCCTTAGCAGCAATTTCTGCGCAAGAAGAACCTGCTGGCCCTGCCCCCACTACAACAACGTCATAATGATATTCTTTTACCAACTAGAATCTATGATACATCACGGTGATATAATTTTGAAGGCAAAAATTTTGATTTTTTAAACAATTGTAGATTCAAATCCTTTGAATAGCATTAAACCATGATAAATCTATGTG
>JBFJMG010000009.1:0-15529 GCA_041634015.1 Nitrosopumilaceae archaeon | reverse complement strand
CTGAGGAGGATAAGGATGACAACTCAAGATTGGAAAATGAAAAAATCTGGATAATAGATCCTCTTGATGGAACTCAGGATTTTGTAAATAAGACTGGGGAATTTACTATAATGATTGGTTTTGTGGTTGATAAAAAGCCCATAATTGGGGTTATTAATTGGCCAGCAGAGAAAAAATTATTTTGTGCACAGTTTGGATCGGGTGCCTTTGAGTTTTCAGAGAAATCTTGGAAAAGAATCAATGTTAGTGAAATAGAAACTTTGGATAAATGTAGGGGAGTTGGAAGTAGGTCACACCTTTCAGAAGAAGAAAAAGCTCTCATTAAAAAGCTAGGAATCGCTGAATTTTCTAGCATTGGCAGTTCCCTCAAAGTTTGCAAAATTAGCTCAGGGCAAGCAGAGCTCTATCTGACAAAAACAGATAAAATGAAAGAATGGGACACTTGTGCTTCGTATTGTATCATCAAAGAGGCTGGTGGTAAAATGACAGACATGAAAGGGCGAGACATTTCTTATAATAACAAAGTCGTAAACCATCAAAACGGACTTCTCGTAACTAATGGATTAATTCATGATAAAATAATAGAGATGGTAGATTCCTAGAGGTAAAAATTGATAGAATTAAACTCTGATTTAGGTATTGGTTTGATAATTTTTGGGTTAGCTCTTATTGGTGTTGGTTACTATCTTGGAAGGAGGGTGGCTCCTCTTCATGTAATGATCTATTTTATGGCTATGTTCGTAATAATCATCGGAGTGGTAATTTCTATTCCTAATCTTCAGGATTTTTTTTAAATTAGTTCTTTTGATTTTAGGTAATCCATAATTCTTTGAGCACTTTGATCTAGTGTTTCTTTTTCTGTGTCTACAACTAAATCTGGATTAGGTGGTGCTTCATAGGGATCATCAAGGCCTGTAAAATTTTTAATTTCTCCTGCGCGGGCTTTTTTGTACATTCCCTTTACGTCTCTTTCCTCACATTGATCGAGGGAGCACTTTACATATACTTCGGAAAAGGATTTTCCTGCATCAATTATCTTGCGGGCAGATTCTCTATTCTCGATGTATGGGCTAACAAGTGAAACACCGACTGGAACCTTATGTTTAATTAACAACTTTGCTAGGTGAGCAACTTTACGATTATGTTCATTTCTTCCTTCCCGAGAAAAATCTTTTGGAGAAAACCATTCTCTGAGCTCATCCCCATCTAGAATAGCCAGGTTTGGAATTGTTTCTTGGAGTTTTCTTACAATTGTGGTTTTTCCCGAACATGGAAGTCCCGTCATCCACAAAACAAAAGTCATGTAGATCTAAATCGATTAATGACGCTTTAAAGACCTTACGCTAATTTAGGAACCAGTTTTGTTTTTCAAGAAGAGAGATTTCCTGTATCATATCATCTATTTTTTTTGTGATTGTAATTTCTGATAGGAAATAATCATACATTTCTTGTTCTTCTTCTTTTGAGAGCACCTGGGCTTCTGCCTTGTCAAAGAAATCTTCCTCTTTGGTTTTGTGATCCTGTAAATAGATAGAATATGTACGCAAGAATCTAGCAACCGGTTCTCGAGCATCTTCACCTTTTTTCCACCTTTGCAAATGTTTTGAGATGCTGCGAGCAATATTTCTACTAAATTCATGCTCTATCATGAGTTTTCGAATTTCTTCTTTTAGGGTTCCATAACTTGCTACACATGCAAAGTACGAGTCTTCTTCACGTGAATAATGAATAGAATCTAAAAATTCAGAAATGATTACTGTTATTTTTCCAATATCTTCTAGTGGAACGTCTTTGCCATCATAGAGGTTTTGATAACACTTGCAAATTAGTCTATCCAGGCGGTCTATTTGTTGATGATCTTTTCGTAGGACATCTGTTGCACTCATAAAATTAAAGTAAAGTTATTGAGTTTTAACTTAGCTATTCAAAATTTATTCAAAATTGGTAATGTTATGGCGTGGCTTTTTAAATAGAGTAATTGCAGGAGAATAAGAGATTCGATGAGCCCGATTTTCTTTAGTCTGGTTGATATCCTCAAAGAATATTTTAATCAAAATTTTTCAAATCTCCAAAATTCTATTAATTCTAATGAGATTGTACGAGAATTTTTTAATTTCCAACAACTAATAGAATCGCTCTCCTCAGATACAGCCGTTGCTTCAGCACCTGTAGTTCTTTTAGCAGCTGGAGTGACAATTTTTCTTGGTGTAGCAGGCGAAGCTTTTTTCAAAAAAACAGGAATTCCAGATGTGGCATTTTTAATGGTGTTAGGAGTGATCATCGGTCCGGTATTGGGAATAATTCACCCCGAGGTAGTAATTCAAGTTGTTCCATACTTTGCAGCAATTGCCTTAATCATTATCATGTTTGATGGTGGATTAAATCTAGATATACGCAATATTGCAAAGACTGCTCATTTTTCATTAATTCTAGCTATTCTAGGTTTCATATTATCTGTGGTAATTGTTACAGTCTTTGCAGTTTATGCCTTAGGATGGCTATGGCTTGATAGTATCTTAATTGGATCTATTGTTGGTGGAAGTAGCTCAGTTATCGTCTTTGGTCTAGTTAGAAACATCAAGATTTCAGAGGAGACAAAGTCGATGCTCAGTTTCGAGTCAGCAATTACAGATATTCTTGCAACAATTATTGCCTTTATTCTATTTGAGGCAGTACTTACAGGACAATTTAGTATTGAACTTTTAGGTCAGACTATTGGTCGGGCGATTGCTGTTGGTTTGATTTTGGGATTTGGGGTGGGAATACCATGGATGTATGTTACAACAAAGCTTGGGAATGCACAACATGGTTACATGTTAACGCTTGGAATTTTATTTGTATTATTCTTTATGGCAAATTCATTTGGAGAATCTGGGGCATTGACGGCACTCGTATTTGGATTAATGCTTGGAAACAAAGGTTGGTTCTCGCGTGTTTTGAAATTCAAAGTACCGATGATACAAACTGATGATTCGATGCATAGTCAGCTCACGTTTCTTGTAAGATCATTTTTCTTTGTATTTGTTGGATTGTTAGCAACCTTTGGACAGGTTGAATATATCATATTTGGAATTGTAGCAACCGTTATGATTTATTTTGGAAGGGTACTTGTTACAAAGATTTCCTTAACAAAGAAATTCTCAAGGCTTGATAGAAAAGTTACAGCAGTAATGATTCCAAGAGGTCTTGCAGCAGCAGTTCTTGCCACCCTGCCGCTTACATTGGGTCTTCCAAATGCCGAAGCATATCCGCAGATAACATTTTTCATAATCATGTCATCTGTAATCATTACCACAATAGGTCTTGCAAGTGCCAAAAATATTGCACCTCCCGAAGACGTTGAAGGAGGATTTGTCAAAAAACCATCTCCAGATGGTGATCAAAAACCTATTGAAAACTCCAAGACTTAGATTCCAAAGGGGAACGGGAAAACTCTTTTTTTTCCAAAATGGTACGATCAATAATTCATGGGTGTGATCTACTCGTTTTAGGTGTGAATAAACAAAGTTGCATTGATGGCTGGGGAAGTTTTCAGTAATGCAATACGTGAGCAATCAAGTGATTCAGTTTCGGGGATAATGTCGGATCTTACACCAGATGTTTTGGGAGATTCCATTCCATCTTTGGTGGATAGATTAGATGCCGGAGAGTCCTCAAGAGTCCTTGCAGAAGAAACGCTTGATGAGGTACTAGGAATAGTTGAAAGGGATCTATTAGGTGACGCAGTAGATATTATATTCAATAATTTCGGTCAGAGAATTTTTGATATGTTAGTAACCGGACCAATGATAGGAATTTTTGAACGCGTTACTCTAATGTTTACAGGTAATTAGACATCAAGAGAGTCTTTGAGACCTTTGTATCTATTTCTAATTGTTACTTCAGTGACATTTGCAGCCTCAGCTATATCTCGTTGTGTTTTGTCTTCTCCATTCTTTACACAAGAAAGGTATAAGGCTGCTGCTGCAAGACCCATCGGATCTTTTCCTGCAGAAACTTCATTCTTTTGAGCTTCATTTAAAACTTTGATGGCATATCTTTTTGTTTTTTCAGCAATTCCAATACGACTTGCAATTCTAGCTACACATTGAATAGAATCAGTTACTGGCATTTTGAGATCTAGTTCTTTAACTAGTAATCTATAACATCTTGCAATATCTTTTCGTTTGATATTTGCGGCTTGTTCAACATCTTTGAGATTTCTAGGAGTAGCTGTGTCACGGCAGGCAGCATACAATGCAGATGCCATTAAGGCTGAGATTGATCTTCCTCTTACTAATCCCTTTTCGAGTGCTTTACGATAAATGTAGGCTGCTTTTTCAATTACTGCATCGGAGATTGCAAGTTTATCTTTTAATCGGTTCAATTCACTAAAAGCTTGTCTGAAATTTCTATCTACTGGTTCATGGACTTGGCTTCTACTGTCCCAAGTTCTTAAACGTTCAATTGTGCTTTTCATTGATGCAGTTAGTGGTCTACCTGATGCGTCCTTATTTTGGGGATTGATTATTGTTGCAAGGCCCATATCGTGCATTGTCAATGATGTGGGAGCACCTGCTCGAGCTCTGTCTCCATGTTCGTCTTGTGTAAAAGATCTCCATTCTGGGCCAGATTCCTGTAATTTTTCAGTTATTACAAAACCACATTTTGAGCAAAACATTTCTCCTGATTCATTATCAGTTACGAGTTTGCCCTTTGCGCATCTGGGGCAAAGTTCGGCACTAGCTGCTTTTCTTACCATATCGCGAATCCAAAAATCCCTTGTTTTTTCTTATTTATGAATCAACAACTTTTTTAGGGAGATCTTTAACATTTTTGAGCCTATTTACGCCTGGAATGGTATTTAGGAAGATAGAAAAGTCTTCTGGGCCTAGGATTGATGAAAAAAAGTGAAATTTTTTAAGAATTGGCCGATAATTGGCCTCATTTTGGTTTTCCTGATTTCAACACCAATGGCTTATGCTGCAACTATCCAGATTACTTTGGAAGGAGGAATGGATCTTAAGATTAGTCATCCAAATTCTGTTATGGTTGGACGAACCTTTCCAATTTCTGTTTTAGTTGAAAACAACGGATGGGAAGATAAATCAGATATTGAATTCGTTGTTACGGGTTCTGGGGATTCAATTAAACCCGTGCTGGGAAATAAAATTATGACTGATAGAATTTCCGCTGGCGGGTCATATGGAGATTCAATTAATTTCAAAGTATTACCAAATGCTACTGTTGGAAAACATTTTCTCAATGTTGTTTATTCTCACATTCTAATTGCAAATAATGTGGAACCACAAGACCCTTTGAGGACGAATCTTGCTTTACCTGTAGAAATTAAAAATCAACCAAAGGTTTCAATACACACTATTACACCAGAATCTATTTTTACAAATGCAGAATTTCCTTTTGTTATTGATTTTATATCCGAAGACATTGAGCTCACTGATGTGGTAGTAGAGATAATCCCTCCTAAAGAAATTTCCTTCAGGGGGGAGACACTACATACATTTTCATCAATACAAAAAGATGTACCAATTACTATTACGTCTCAGATTTCTACTCCTAAAGAAGAGATTGTTAGCGAATACAAAATTCCTTTTCAAATTTTAGTAAGTTACAAAGATGATTTGGGAGATGAAAAAACAGATTCACAAACAGTATCATTATTGCTAAGACCCAGAACATTTATGGAATTAACAACTGATGGAGGAATTTGGATAGGAGATTTTTTTATTGCACCTTATGTTAGTTTGGGAACTATAATTGGGATACCCATAGGAACATTACTATCTCTTTATATTCGTAGATCGCAGAGAAAAAAGAAAACAAGACGTAAAAATAAATGAGGAAAATACAATGAGACACGCAGTTTTTATTTTTTATTTTGTTCTCTTGGTTTTCGTAGGTGCTCAAAGTCAAGCTTTTGGTCATGGCCTTGGCTTTGAGGTTCTACCTCCAGTAATGCTTGGTGACAAGGAGGTATCCTTGGAGGTTTCTTCCTCATTAAGAGAAAATCCTGAGAATCCTGAGCGTGAAATTACCTTTTCACTTTTTCAAACATCTAATGGAGTTTCAATCAAAGAGGTAACTTATCACATTACGGCCTTCAAAGGAAACGAGTTTCTTTTCGAAGATACATTTGAAAGTGATAATGGAATTTTTATCATGGATTTTTTTTACAGTGATTCTGAAGAGATAACTATTACAAAAGAAAATCAAGGTGGCTTCATTGGAGAATTGGTTGGGATAAAACAGGATGTTTATGTTATAACTGGTTCCCAGTTTAACTCAGGTGGCCTTTACAACTTTGTTGTAGAAATAGTTACTGCTGAGAGTTACGCAAATAACCTATCCCCTACAATTACTTTTTTTGTGGGTTTATCCATTCCCGATAAAACTATCTTCAAAGTGGATGATCCAAATTTTGGCCCTCAAGAACTTAGTATCATTACATACTATGATCAAGTGGAAAATATAAGGTACCAACCAGAAAAGAAAGAATTAACATTTGAGATGCCATTTGACTGGTCAATAAATAATATCAATGAAACATCGGTAATCCATGAAGAATTTACATTTCCTAAAAGTTTCGGTGATCTTTTAATTGCAAGTTATTTTGTTAGTGTTAACGAGTTAGAAATGCCAGAACGGGTTTTGACAATAGATGATTTTACATCGGATAGACGAATCGTTCATTTGGTTCTCAACCAGAATGACTTGCACGATATACTTACAAAACAAAAACCAAATAATAAGATGAATTTTTTGATCAAACCTGAAACAGAAATTATTAGTACAGTAACCGAAAATGGGCAATTCCGAATTGAGCTTGATTGGAGACCACAAAATATTAAATCTGAATCTAACGTAAAATTTTTGTTTAATGTTACAGATGTTTTCCTTAAAGATAAACCCGTATCAGTTCCTTTTGATTTAACAATAGTTCATGGGGAAAATACACTCCATTCAGAAAGTGGCATCACTACAGATTCCAGAACTAAACAAAATGAGATTACAGCCTTTATTCCTAAGGGGATTTCAGGTCCAATAACCTTAAAATTTGAAAATTTGGATGGAAACAGTCTTGCTCAAGTTTCCATGCCAGTGGTAGTAAATAGAAAAGAATCACAAATTACAATTCCTGATTGGGTAAGGAATAATGCAGAATGGTGGAGCAAAGGCCAGATATCTGATAAAGAATTTGCAAATGGAATTCAGTTTTTAATGAAAAAAGAAATCATAAGAGTGCCGATTTCTGGTAATGTTGAAACGGAGGGTGAGGTTTTGATACCAGATTGGGTAAGGAATAATGCAGATTGGTGGAGCAAAGGCCAGATATCTGATAAAGAATTTGCAAATGGAATTCAGTTTCTTGTTACAAAAGGAATAATCGTGGTCTAGTGAATTTTTAATTTTTTTTGTTTCTTATTAATGCGACTATTGCAATTGCAATACCTGCTATTCCTAGACCCATACCCACAACTCCGATATTGATTGATTGATCTGCTTCTTTTATTATTTTGACGTCTCGTTTTAGTTCGTTGATATCCTCGATTAGAGCTGTGTGTCCGGTTATAATTTGCTGAATGGTAATATCTGAAGGTTCTGGAAACTCAATGTAACTTCTTTCATCTACTTTTGGTGGGTGCATTGAAAGACTTACAATAGTTTCTCCAATTGTTCCTAGGATATTTGCTTGGTAGAATCCTGCAACAGTAGGATCAACAAATGCATAATATTTTCCTGGAATATTGTGATCTGCCGATAAAGGTAGGGTAATTTTTTCAGATTGAAATACTAATTCCATCTTTAGAGTTTTTTCTAAATCAGCTATACCATCATGAAATGATTGCTCCTCTGCTGGTATGCCCTCTTGTAGTGGACTAACAAACAACTCAATTCCATTGGTTTCACCGGAAACTACAGGTTCGTTCATCCAACCAATTTCCAGCCTATAATTCCCTACAGAGTCAACAGTATGGGCAAAAACCGGGTTAAGTGATAGCATCAAAAAAGTTATTGCTCCCAGAAGTGGTTTTGAAATCATGAAAGAATCTTTGTTTTTCTTTTTTAAAAATCCTGTACTTTTTTATCAACTAGAAGAAAAACGTGTAAGATTTTTCTTAGGCATCTGCATACATGGAAACTTCCCACGCAGTAGGAGTTTGTGCGAATGCATGATGTTCCTGAAATTTTAATTCTGTGTACGCATCCAAAAAATCACTTGTAAAAACATTTTCTAAGAATCCTCTATCACTTTTTAATGCATCAAGAGCACTTTTCAGTGATGTGGGTAGTGTCCCAATCTTATGTTTTCTTTTTTCTTCGGTACTCATTTTGTAAACATTTTGCTCAATGGGATCTCCTGGATCAATTTTTTTTGAAATTCCATCAAGACCTGCAAGCAATAAGGCAGATTCTAAAAGGTAAACATTTGCCGTAGGATCTGGAACTCTATATTCAATTCGTTTAGATTTTTCTTGGTTTCTCAGGTACATTGGGACTCTGATGGCAGCTGATCTATTTCCGATTCCCCAGCAAACATTTACAGGAGCTTCAAAATTTGGAACCAATCTCTTGTATGAATTTGTAGTTGGGTTAGTTATGGCACATAATGCTGCGGAGTGCTCCAATAATCCTCCAATGTAGTAGCGAGCAGTTTGTGAAATTTGTGATTTATCGTTTGGATCGTACATTACATTGGTTTCATTCTTCCAAATACTTTGATGGGTATGCATAGCTGAAGCATTGTCACCAAAAATGGGTTTAGACATAAAGGTCGCAACTTTGTTACGTCTTTTTGCTTTTACTCGAACAACATTTTTTATGGTAATTACAGCATCGGCAATTTCAGTCATCTCACCATATCTAAGATTAATTTCACTCTGACCAGATGTTGCAACTTCGTGGTGTTCTGCTTCTACCTTTATTCCAAAGTAATTGTACAAGTCATCACAGATATCCTTACGTAAACTATCAAGGGTATCTTTTGGTTGTGATGGATAGTATCCCTCTTTTAATCCAATTGCAGTGCTGACATTACCCTTTGACCAAGGAGATTCTTTTGATTCAATAGAATAACCAGATCCACCGTATGAATGTGTGGCAGCGTATGGGGAAGGGTAAATATTGATTGCATCAAAAATAAAAAATTCAATCTCAGGGCCCCACATAGCATGCGTGAATCCATGTTTTTTGAGTTCTTCTTTTGCTTTTGCTACAATGCCTCTAGAGTCCCTGTTAAATCTAGATTCTTTATCGGCATTTCCTTCGTACAAATCACAAAACATTCTTGCATTTCTTCGTTGTCCGTTATCGTAATCGGGTGGAAGAATTCTAAAAGTGGTCGGATCAGGTTTCATTATCATGTCTGATTTATCTACAGTTTTGAAACCAAGAATAGAGCTAGCGTCAAGTTTTTCTAAACCATTTTCAAAATCGCTTTCGGCAAGAGCATAACTTGGCATTCCCATTCGACGTAATTCGCCAAAAATATCAACAAACCAAAAATCGATAAAAGAGACTTTTTCTGCTTGAATTTGTTGTAAGACTGTTTGTGAATCCATTACATTTTTAAAAAATGCGCGTAATTTACTAGTTTTAGTTAGAATGTTTTGTCAATGTTGTAAAGAGAAAAGGGAAAGATTAAGACTTTTCTAGTTTTCTTGCACCAAAATATTTCGTTTTTAGTTCGTCTTCAAAGAAAAACTTATCCTCAAAAGCAGGTTTTAAGTCATCTAACCAAATTGCCTTCTCATCATATTCTGCGTAGAAAGGTTTAGCAACCCAGTCTGGGTTTCTTCCTTGTAAAAATTTTAGGGATAACACTTTTTTTCCATTTATCGTTGCAATACCATTGACCACTACTTTTCCTGGTGTGGCAGACATGCTGGGTCCTCTTACTGTTCTACCCAAACCACTTACCTGTTTGTAGGCCTCTCTAAAGATTTGATATGCCTTTACCAGTGGCACTCCAAAGTAATGTTGCGCACCCGTATCTCGTACTACAAACATGTAGTAAGGAATGCAACCTAATTGGACTTGTTTATGCCACATTCTTGCCCACATACTAGCATCATCATTGATATGTGCTAAAAGGGGCGATTGAGTTCTTATTTGAGCTTCAGTTTTTCTCACACGCTTTATTGCCTCCTTGACAGAACCGGTTTTTAGCTCAACTTCATGATTAAAGTGGGCCATTAGAGCAAGATGAAGCCCATTATCTGCAACTTTTTGAAAATTAGCTAATGTTTCTTCGGCATCATCGTCGCTGAGAAATTTGTAAGGCCAATAAGCTAGAGCTTTTGTTCCGATCCTAATAGTACGTAAATTCGGGACGTTGGATTCTAGTAAAATATCGATATACTTAGTGAAAATTTTTGCCTTCATAATCATTGGATCTCCACCAGTAAACAAGACATCTGAAATTTCTGGGTGTTCCCTTAGATATTGAACTAGTTGTTCACCTTCTTGCATCGCAAATTTCATCTCATCCATACCAACAAATTGTGGCCATCTAAAGCAGAAACTACAATATGCATGACATGTCTGACTTTGACTAGGGAAAAACAAGCAAGTTTCTTTGTATTTGTGCTGCATGCCATAAAGTTTTGTACCATCTTTGAGGGTTGGAACATTTAGTTCTAGCTGTCCTGCTGGATGTGGGTTTAGTTGTAAACGAATGTCATTTGCAACTTTGTTTATTTCTTTTTTGTCAGCACCACTCTTGAGAGTTTTGGCCATCAAGTCATAGTGATTAGGTTTTAGCATGCCTTTTTGCGGAAAAGTTAAAACGAAAATTGGATCATTTGGAATGTTATTCCAATCTATTAACTGTTCAACAACATAGTTGTTTGATTTAAAAGGTAAAACATTACCGACAACCTCCATTTCAAATTTAGCTTCCTCAGAAAAATGTTCTAGTTGTGGAAGTTTTCGAAAATTTGCTAATGTGATAGATTGAATGGATGGGGACTCGGTTTTGGTCCAGATCGCTTCTTGTTGTGTCACAATATTATTTGGATTCTACCATTGTTAAAGCTTACAGATATTGCACTTTCTGGCAAAGGTAAATTATTACTTTATTGAGTAAAAAATCAATTTTAGGCATAGATTTTCTGGAGATATTTTAAAAATAGCAATCAAAAATGGTAAGCTATGGGAGAAGTCCTAGCAACAGTATCAGATCAAGTTTCACAATTTGAACACATTTCATCATTGCTAGAATCTTCACAATCCTTGCAGATTGCCATGATTGTTTTGATAGTGGGAATAATTGCAATAGGGACAGTTTACAAAAAGTTTTCTAAATGGACTAGATCCCAAAAATTTCATTATACACGACCGCATTTTGCAAGGTTTGTTAGAGTAGCCGTTCTTCCTTTTTTTGCAATTGCTCTTATCTCATCGATCAATGTTTACATTCAATCATTTGAGATCTTCAGTGATGCAGATAATGCAATAATTGATGAACAACAGATAACACCAAGTGAAACCTTTGCTAAGATGCTAAATACAATAAATATTCTAGTTATCGGATATGCTGTAGCTCATCTTATCCCAGTTATCTTAACAAAACATGAAAAATCAAAGTTAGAATACGAAGATTTTCTCATATGGAAAGAACGTGGAGGATTTGAAGATGATGAAGGGGATTTATTTCATAAGTTGTTTAAATGGAATCCACCAAAGAAAGTTCCAGAAGATCTTTCAGAAGAAGAATTTAAAGAACATTTGAAAACTGAAAAGGGCCGGAAGTTTCTTGAAACATTTCATACTTCAAAGGGATTTCCAATTGGAAGTTATGAAAAATTAGTTGATGAGCCGTATAAAGAATGGCAAAAAGCAAATCGTGCAAAATATGAAAAATACTATAAAAAATGCATTACAGGAGATAATGAATCAGGGAAAAAACTCAAGACCGGTCAAAAGATAGAAGAGATTTTTCAAATTGATATCTGGAGAGAAGAGAGAAGAGACAACGATTATGAAGAGGTAGTCCCCGGAAACAGGCCTGCAGGATATGCAGAAAAGAAAAGAAAGGATTTGCCAAAGTCGGTTAAACAGATCTTACCTATTGGAATTTTTGCAGCGGTGGTTTTAGGTGTAATAGGTTGGTGGGGAGTTGACCTATGGGTTCTGGCTACGGCAACTGGTGGTTTTTCAATAGGTCTAGGCCTTGCATTACAAGAAACAATGCAGAATTGGTTTGCATATATTCTAATCAGGAAAGATAAGATAGTCGTGGAAGGAGATAGGATTCAATTAGATACAGGTTTTAACGGCTATGTCCACAAGATTACTTCACGGGTAACCTACGTCCGTCAAGCATTAAATGAATCATTTGCAATTATTCCTACAAGACAATTAGTCAATGCCCAGATAATTAATTATTCAAAGGAGCTAAAAATGGTTCCCGCAATAGTTGATGTAGGAGTATCATATCTTAATGATCCTAAACAAGTTGCTTCAATTTTGGTCAAAGTTGGGAAACGTGCAATGATTGAGATTACTGATGATAAAAATAGACATTTAGTTGTTCAGAAACGGTGTCCCTACCTTGATGAGAATAAATCAAGTTGCGGTTGTGATAAGGGAATACATGTTGACGTTAACCAACCTGTAGTTAGATTTAATGCATTTAATGATTCGTCCCTAGATTTTTCGTTGTGGGTTTTTGTTCGAGATTATGGGGCCCAGTTCAAAACCAAAACTGCAATGAGAATTATCATGTATGAAGAATTCAAGAGATACGACATTAGAATACCATGGCCAATTCGAACTATATACCAAGGAGATGATAAACGCGAGGCAGAGGAAATTGGATTGTTAGATAAGGATAGAGAAAAAGTTATCGATGAATACGGAATCGGAGACATTGGAAAAGGTGGCTCAGAGGATTAATCCTGTTTTTTCTCAAAATTTAAGAGTGCCTACCTTATCGAAGAATTATTGAAAAAATTTACGGTGATTGCAGGTAATGCTTCTCAAGAATTAGCAAAAAACCTCTCAAAAAAACTAAAAGCTCAACTAATCAAATCTGCGGTTCATTATTTTCCTGACGGTGAAGGGAAAATAACCCTAGGATCCACGCCAAAAAATAAGACGATTGTAGTAGTTCAATCAACTTTTCCTCCAGTTGATTCTAATTTAATTCAGGCGTTATCACTTGTTAGTAAAGCAAAACAGTATACATCAGATGTTATTGCCGTGATTCCCTACATGGGATACGCGAGGCAGGATAGGGAATTTTTAGATGGGGAGATAGTGACTATGGAAGTAATTGCAAAGTTGTTTCAGGCTGCTGGCGCAAAAAAGATTATTGTTGTAGATATTCATAGTATGATGGGCCTTAAGAAATTCAAAATTTCGGCTAGCAACGTTTCTGCTGCTCCAGAATTAGTAAAATTTTTTAAAAAACTACATCTCAAAAATCCTCTAGTTGTTTCACCAGATCTAGGGGGGATAAATCGGGCCAAGGAATTTGCAAGTTTACTAAATACCGATTTCATTGCATTGCAAAAGCAACGAGATCGTAAAACAGGTAAAGTAAAGATCATTAATTCTAAATTGGAAAATGTTGCAGGACGAGATTTAATTTTGGTTGATGATATGATTAGTACTGGAGGCAGTATTATCAAAGCCACGGAATTTTTAAAAAAACAAAAATGCAAAAGTGTGTTTGTTGCCTGCACACATGCCTTACTAATGAATGATGCCGAAAAGAAAATCAAAAAGGCCGGAGTGACTAGAATTGTTAGTGCAAATACGATTTCAGGAAATACTGCACTTGTTGATGTTTCTCGCGTTATAGCAAAGGAAATTGGATAATGCAAAAAATTACGACTATACGATTAAAAGATTGGAAAAAATATTTGCTTTGAAATGAAACTCTTTTTTTTGGGAACCTCAGCAGCCCAACCCACAGAAAATAGGGGCCTTAGCTGCGTATGTCTTGAAAGAGAAGGTGAGATTTTGATGTTTGATGCTGGCGAGGGCTCGCAAGTAACTTACGCAAAATCTGGTTTAGGTTGGAATAAAAAAATGAAAATTTTTGTTACGCATCTTCATGGAGATCATTGTATTGGGATACTCGGATTATTGCAAACCATGTCAATGCAAAGGAGAACAGAGAAGCTTGAGATTTATGGACCAAAAGGAATAGACGAATTTATTGGTGCTAACATTAGGGTTCTTAATTTTGGTTTATCTTTTCCAGTAATGATAAATCTCATTGATGATAAAGAAGTGTTAGAAGCAGAACAATATTTTATTTCTGTTTCAAAGGCAGAACATTCGATTCCTGCTTACTCTTACTTGTTTTGTGAGAGAGATAAACCTGGAAAATTTTTTAAGGAAAAGGCAAAAGAGCTTGGAATTCCCGAGGGAAAACTTTGGGGAGACCTGCAAAAAGGTGAGAAAATTAAGATTGGGGACAAAATAATCTTGCCTTCACAGGTATTGGGTGAAAAACGACCTGGAAAGAAAATTGGAATATCTGGAGATACTAGACCAACTAAAAAATTAGAAAAATTTTTCCAAAACTGTGATTATTTGATTTTCGATTCAACATTTTTAGATGAATTAAAGGAGAAGGCAATTGAAACATTTCATTCTACAGCGAAAGAAGCGGCAACACTTGCAAAGAATGCAAATGTTTCAAATTTAATTTTGACCCATTTTTCTGCGAGATACTCTGAGGAACAGCTCCTAATCGATGAAGCAAAAAAAATCCATAATTCGGTAATAGCTGCAAGAGATCTGTTAGTAGTTGAAATAAAATAAAAATGTCAAAACAATTAACCGAGGTCCTTCGAGGAGTAAAAAAAATAGTTTTTGTTACTGGTGCGGGAATGTCTCAAGAAAGTGGAATTCCAACTTTTCGGGGAAAGGATGGTCATTGGAGAAAATATGATGCAATGAAGCTTGCCACCATAGATGCGTTTAATGAAGATCCTAATTTGGTATGGCAATGGTATGACGAGCGAAGAAAAAATATTATTTCTGCCAAACCAAACCCGGGCCATCTTGCTATTGCTAATCTTGAAAAATATGTTGACGTAGTAGTTTTGACCCAAAATATAGACGGCCTTCATCAGAGAGCCGGGAGTTCAAGGGTTTTGGAACTTCATGGTAGTATTATCAGAATAAAATGTACGAGTTGTGAATATCAAGAAGAGATCAATACAGAATTTGATGAGCTGCCACCAAGATGTAGTAACTGCCATAACATCCTTAGACCTGATGTGGTCTGGTTTGGAGAACCACTTCCTCAAGATGTTTGGAGAGAGGCTTTGATTGAAGCTAGCTCATGTGATTTAATGGTGATCGCAGGAACTTCGTTGGTAGTTTCTCCTGTAAACACTTTACCAATTTATGCAAAACAAAATAATGCCTTTTTAATTGAAGTTAATCCAGAATCTACTTTGATGTCAGGAGATATGGATTTGTCAATCAGAAATACTAGCGCAAAAACACTTCCTACATTTGTTGAACTGATAAAATAAAACGTGATTAAGGAATTTGGTTTAGCATG
>JBFJMG010000008.1:0-17012 GCA_041634015.1 Nitrosopumilaceae archaeon | reverse complement strand
ACTATCAAAGTCATGCCAAGAACATTGACGATGTTCTTTGATCTAGCTAATCCTCCGTAGAAGAATGCTACTCCAGGGGTCATAAAGAGTACAAGAGATGTTGCGGTAAGCATCCATGCTGTATCACCTGTATCGATTCTACAGGGCAGGAAGCCACCTTCACCATCGGAATACCAACATTCGTTTGGGTTTCCGGTGTAGATTCCACTTGTTCCTTTAACGTAACCGTCCAGACCGTCTTCAATTTGCTGTGCATAAGCTTGTGATAATGCACCTGTTGCGGTAATTGCTACTGCGGCCACAAGTAATAGAGCATACTTGTGGTTCCTAGAATTCATTATTGTCCAGCCGTAAACAAAAGGATTTAAGGCTTCAGATTTGAAAGGCAAAGAAAATGTAATTTATGAAATTTTCTAAAATAAGGATAGTAACACAATATTAAAAAATAATGATAAATATTACATTATATACAAAAATTGGTCACAAAAATGAAATCACAAAAAAAACCTAGTCTAGCCATCTTTGAAACCTTCAAAACTAAACGCGAGGAGCTTACTGGAGAGGCCAATCGTCAACGTGCAATAATCAAAGTTATTTCAAGTGATTCTAGTCCTTCTGAAAGAACTCGAACCTCAATTTCGCAAAAAATTGGTGCTGAAAATAACATTATTTGGAAAAACATCTATTCTGGAATTTTTAGGGATCTGGATGAAATTTTGATTCCACTTGGTCTTGTTGAAGAAGCGGGGAAATTACCGCTAAAAAGGGGACCAAAGGCACTTCAGGAAAGAGGCATTCCCTTTTATCGGTTAACTCGTGAGGGATTCATTGTAGCAGTTTCAATTAAAGAAATTCCCAACAGAAAAAAATTACTTTTGGATGTTTTATCACAAAGTGAATTGCAGAACGGGGATGTCAAAAAGACCCTAAAAAATCTAAGTGATGTTGCCCCGTCTTTTGTTTACTCTTTATTTGAAAAATATGTCCGGGCCTTTTGTGAAGGAAAAATAAAGGAATTGATTCCATTCACTCTAACAAAATTAAGTTCAATTTCTGATGAATCGATTATAGTTCAAAGAGAATTTCTGGAAGGATTTCTTAAACTAACAAAAAATGAACAAAAGCAGGTAGAAGATTTTTTAAAGAAAATTAGCTAGAGAGCCATCTTTTTGAAGATATTCACATTTTCCCCAAACTGAGGATTAATCTATAAGGATGCTAAATCTAAGTGATTTATCATGATGGGAGATAGGGATTATGGACAGCTGATAAAGAATGTAATAGAATCCATAGGTAAAGAATTAGAATATAAAATAGATCCTCAGGATATCAAAACCATACACATTCACGAGGTTACAAAATGCCTCCGCAGATCTTTTTTTGATAGGTTAGATCCTATTGAAATACAACGTACTGGATTTACAGACCTCGTAAGTGGATTACTTCAAAAATTAGATTATGGTGTCAAATTAGGCGAATTCAAAATTGAGGAAATAAGATTAGTGGGTCAGGGAGAAATGATTGTAGATGATGCGGTTATTATTTTTAGATCTGCTGAATTGCCTCCCGAAGTACCAAAGGCCTCGGATATTTTGTACCTTAATTCATGTTTATGGATTTATGGTAAGGTTGATGGAATTATTATTTACATTACTCAAGAACGAAAGGAAATCTCATTTTCTCTAACCAAAGACAAGAAAATGTTTGAAGAAGTTGTTAGAAGAGTGAGGGTCCTATATGATCTATTAAAAGAGAAAAAACCTCCTATTTTGGAGCCTTCTGGAGAATGCTCTACCTGTCAATACTATGAAAGATGCTTCATAGACAAGAGGTTTGGTAAATCTACTGCATTACATGAATTGTTTGGAATAAAGAAAAATTAGAAAAATTGTGTAAAGAACCTAGTCCAAAGGTTCTGGATGGCCTTTGCCACGAAGTGCAAAGGTAACTACTGCAAGTGCAATGGCTACGCCTATTGCTGAGCCAAATGCTGCCATTCCTGCTTCTGCCATTTGTTCAAAAAACAGGGCTTAATCATATATAACTTTGCCAAAAATTTTTGGCTAATTACATATTATCATAATTTTAAATTTTTATGATATAGATGATCAGGATTTAAGATCACTAAATGTTTTTTCAAGGTCCTCAATTTCCTGGTTGAATAAATCGATCATCTCTCTTAGAAGAAGTTTTTGTTGTTGGGATTCTCTTTTTTCAGCGTGTAGATGCTCTAATATTTTTTCAATGGTTGCAATTTTGCTGTTTATTTGGTTCGTCAATTCTAGTAAAAATAGTTCGTATTGATGCAGATCATTATCTAAATGCGGATTAGCAGAACTAATCGTCTCTTCCTTTTCAATAAATTCTGATAACCTTCCCCTTAGTACACGCAATTTTGTTTCGGTATCTGCAAATTTTTTAAGATTTGGAGATTTTGGATTTTCATGCTTGTGTTTTTCCCATGACATCTCTAATCTGCCAAGCTCTTCGCTCATGTAATTTGTCATTTTTTTTACAAGTTGGCCTTGCTTTTGTGCTTCTTTTTGTTCTTCGTTGACCTCGCTTCGTGCCTTTTTTAATTCTTCAATTTGTATTTTTAATGATTTTGAAATTTGCAAAAGAAATTCTTCGCTCTGTATTAAATTCAAAAGGGAATAGGTACCAACAATCAATTCTAGACACCCCTAGTAAAAGATACAATCCGATGCAAAATCATTATTTATTTTTTGAAAAATGATACTAAACCCAGTGTCTGTCCAACTTGAACGAACATTGGCTATGGACTAAATTCAAATAATATTTTGTTTTCGCCGCCACTTGTCATGGAGGACAAATTGAAAAATGCTTCTCCTGTTATTTTCCATTCTGGTGTCCCATTAGATAGAGCATCCCAAAGCTCTGGAGTATTTCCAGTATTTTTAATGCTGATTTCATCTTTAATTTTTGTACTTGATTCACTTAGAAGAGTGAAATAACTAGAGCCCATTACCATTCCCTCTGGCCTCTCTCCTATCTCACTTCTTGCTACATTTTTTTCATTTTCAAATAATTGATAGTTTATCAGATTCAAAATCACAGATTTTGCATTTGGGTTTTTTACCATAAATTCTACCTCGATATACGCCACACGTTCTGTAACCTCTACAATGGTAATATTTTCAAGAGTAATTTCCAAGGGCAAGCCCTCATTTTGCTGGTCAGATATGATGTTATTTGATGGGATTTCGTTTAAGATAGATGGACCTAACGAAACAACAATTGCAATTCCTGCTACTAGGACTATTATTGCTGCAACAATGAAAATCTTGGGATTCATAGAAAATTTTTGGGTATTGATATCTTAAATGTTAAGCGAAACTCCTCCAATGTCAAAAATTTAACACAATAAATTGATCCTAGATTCAAAAATTAGTATTAATAGCCTCAATTATAGATTATAATCTTGAGCATTCTAGAACAATTTCCAAAAGATTTTGCACCAAGACAAATCCAAAAAGAAATTTTAAACGAAGTTGAAAAAAAAGTAAAATCCGGATACAAGAAGATTATTCTTTGTGCGCCAACTGGAGTTGGAAAATCCCATATTGGGGCAACGCTTGCTAAATATTTTGATTCCTCGTTTGTAGTTACTGCATCAAAACATCTTCAAGATCAATATACTAGGGATTTTCCTTTTCTTTTGCCCGTCAAAGGAAAACAAAATTTTGAGTGCCTCAAACTTATGGAGTCTGAAAAAGTTCCTAACCCTCGAAGAGCCATAAGATGGGGGCTTACATGTGACAAAGGGCAATGTAAGGAAATGGTCACAAAAAACGGCAAAGAATTAATTGAGAATTGTAAGTTTAAACCCGAAATCTCTAGTATCGAAAAAGGTGACTATGACTCGGATTGCTGCGCTTATTATTTGCAAAAATACCTAGCTTTAGTCTCAAAGCATTCCCTGTGGAATTATTATTCATATTTTCAAATAATGAAATACAACAAAAAGGCCTTTAGGAAATTTTTGGATAGAAAGATTTCAATCTTTGATGAGGCACATAAAATTGAAGACCAGATTATTCAGTTTGTAGGAATTGATATCGCCAAAGGCCGCATCCAAGAATGTGAGCTTGATGTAATTCATTATGATTTGGGCAATATTGATTCTATGATCAAATTACTTGATAATATGGCTGATTTTTATGCCAGAAAAATTGAAAAAACAAAAGCAATTTCCAAAAATCCTGATTATGATTTATTATTTAGTCTTGAAGACAAGTATATGCGCGTGTCAAACGCACGTGTTGATATTGTATCTGATAAAGAAAACTTTGTGATAAATGATCCAGAAAGAGATACCTATGGGGATTTTAAGAAAATTTCTGTAAAGCCAATTGATATCTCAAAATTTGTAAATTCATTTTTTGAATCAGAATACCAGTTGTTTATGTCTGCGACAATTGATAAACAAAGCTTTTGCGAAAATACTGGAATGAACCCAGAAGAAGTTGCCTTTGTAGATACACCAAAATCCCCTTTTACAATTGAAAACCGCAAAATCAACTTCTTAAACGTTAAAAGGTTAAGCTATGGAGCAACACCAAAAGATGAAATCGAAGTTATTAAAAAAATTGATGAGATTCTAAACAAACATTCCCAAGAGCGAGGAATAATTTTTACTTCTTCCAAAAGTAGGTGTTATCAAATTTTAAAAAATCTTTCAGAACAAAACCAAAAACGAATTAGAATTTGTCACAGCATTAATTCTGATGGAAAAACTCAGAATCAAGTTATTCAGGAACACAAAGCTGACAAAAGGGGTGTGTTGTTATCTTCATCTTTGTGGGAAGGAGTTGATCTAAAAGATGATCTATCACGATTTCAAATTGTTGCCAAAGTACCGTATCCAAATTATAAGGAAAAACGAACTAGTGCAAAAATGAATAAATTCCCATCTTGGTATACTTCGCAGACTTTGATGAAATTATTACAAGGGTTTGGACGCTCTGTTAGAAGTGAGGAGGATTGGGCAATAACCTATGTGCTTGACACTGCAGCAAATAATGTATTTTTCAAAGCACGACCCTTGATTCCAAAATCATACTATGATGTATTGGGATTGGAAAATTGAATTTAAGTACGTTAAGACGCATGAACTGTGGAATTGGGCTAAAATCAATTCCAGTAAATGTATTAAATCCAATTAAGAAAACTTGATTTTTATGTTTAAAATCAAAAAGAAACGGTTATGATCGAAGGGATCATAATCGTTCTTCCCAATGCCCAATAAAATTTTTTTTTTATTTAGATAGACTCTGTGGATTAACTAGTCTAGAATTTATCTGAAATAACGCAAGATTTTTTAAAATCATAACTAATACTTCCATTGAATTAACTTAGGTTAGTTCTCGCCTCTGATAACATGCGGGAAACGTGCAGGGGCGAACAATTCAATAAATTGAATATTAGGTAATTATCTCTCACTTGAAATAATCTTAAATTTCCTAAGATAGTTATTATAAGAAAATAAAATAATAAGTCCATATGCAGTACTTTCAGGCAGTACAAAAAGGAAAACAACGTGCCACAAAATCACAAATGCGATTATTTGATTTAGCTGGATTTGCAATGCTTACTATAACTACAAAGAAGATTGATGGAAAGTTTGCTCCAGTGGGAGAAGTTGATCTAGTTGCAATTATTAAAACTCCTGAAGGATACAAAACGATTCTAGTTGACGAGGAAGGTTACACCAAAGCCCAGTCAAAGGCAATAGAAAAAGATGAGGCATTAAAAATTTTCAAAAAAGCAAGAGATTTACAAATTGAAGAGTTTACTGGAGATAAAGTTGAAATTTGGACGGAAGTTTATCCCGTTGTTCAAAACGAGTTGGTTTAGGATTTTTTTGGAAAAATAATTTCTGTGCCTACCGGTTTTCCCTTTAGGGCTTTATCCAAATTTTTAATATCAGCTTTTAGTATTCTGGTTTTGATTTTGGATCTCTCTATAATTTTCAACGCAACAATATCCATTAAATCATAACCCCCAGCAATAACGTCTTCATGGACAAGCATTTTTCGCAATGTCTTTAAATCAATTTTATCGAATTTTTTTGCATTTTTGTACTTATTTGGATCTTTGTCGTAAACCCCATCAACATCAGTCGCATTTAGAAATATTGTAGCTTTAATCTTCTCTGCAATTAGGGCAGCAGTTCCGTTGGTGCTTTGCCCTGGGTGAAGACCACCAGTAATAACAATGTCTCCACTATCTACTGCATGTCTGATTTCTTGTAATGTGATTGGAGGGTGTGGATATGCTTTCTGTTTTAGTGAATAAATCAATAATTTTGCATTTAATCTTGAGATTTCAATTCCTAATTCATCAAGTGTTGATTCGTCAGCACCTGAGGATCTGGCGTGAGTAATGTAGTGTCGAGCAATATTACCTCCTCCTGCGACTACTATTGGTTGAAAGGTTTTGCTTATTTTAACTAGAAATGACGCATAATCTTTGAGAATTTTTACATTATCCAAGCCAAAAATTTTGCCTGAAAGTTTGATTACAATTCTTTTTTTCATTTTAGACTACCAAGGATGGATTTGGCTGCAATTTCAACTTTTTTTCTTCGATTATTTGTTGTATAGACTCTTAAAATATTCATAAAACCTGAAATCGTCGAAACCTGAGGGATTTGAGAGATGGGGATTTCTTTGGCTCTTGAGGCATGTGAAGATTTTGAAATAAGAATAATTGATTGTGATTCTTTTTTACTGGGAGCCAGGGGAATAGAAGGTGTAACTGAGCTATCAACATAAATTTCATATTCTTCTATTTTGGAAGCTTTTGCAATTTTCTTTCTTAATTCCTTTGTTTTTATTTCTCCCAAATTTTTTTTACTAGTAAGAATTCGTTCATAAACACATTTGAGTAATCGTCGATCAAGATAATCACGCACAAATTTTTTGGCACGATTTAATTCCTTTTTTTGTGAAGATGAAGAAAGTATTTTTAGTAAAAGATGATCATCGGTTAACTTGAGAAAGTCATCTAATTTTGATGAGCTTATGTGTAGTTCCTTATCTGCTAATCTAATGGCTTCTAGGATCATGACTTCTCCTGAGCGGACTGTCTTGTGAAAATAAACGGCCTTGAACATTTGATACCTAGAATGCATCATCGATTCAAAAGAATACAAAGCAGATTTTTCAAGGGCTAGTCTTTTTTTGTAAACATCTAAAGATTGTGTTATTCTCTTGTGATCAATTTTGGCATGTTCGGCTCCAGTAAAGTATCCGTCTCTTTTTAGATAGTCCATCATATCAGCGCTGAGGACGCCTGAAATTATCTCATTCATAAAAGGGGTTTTCGAGCCTCCAAAGGCCAGATTAGTTATGTATTTTTTATCGAATCCAGATTGCGATAAAATATCTCCAACCTCTGTTTTTAAAATAATTTTTTTCCCAAGATCTTCATGGGAGATCTTTGTTTTTTCTTGTAAAATTTCTTCAAAGAGATGAGAAAATGGCCCGTGCCCTATATCATGTAATAGACCAGCTAATCTAAGATCTGCAATATCATCAATGTTAATTATTCCCTTGTCTTTTAGAGAATTTCCAGCTTGAGTAACAATATGCATTACTCCCAATGAGTGTTCAAATCTTGTATGCTGTGCACCAGGATAGGTAAGATGTGCACCAGAAAGTTGTTTAATTCTCCTTAGTCTTTGGAAAATTGGTGTATCAATAATTTTCAATTCAGTTTCGTTGACTCGAATAAAGTCATGAATTGGATCAATAATGTCTAGATAATGTTTATTCATATTCCTATTTTCTTTGTAAAAATTTTTAATATTTCTTGATGTACTTCATTTTTAGAATTAGAGGCGTCAACTATTTTCCATTTTCTTTTCTTTGCAAGAGCTTTGTATGTCTTGGTAACTTTTTTTGAAAATTCCTTGTTCATTTCGAATTGGTCTCTTTTGTTTTTTTTTCGGTTAAAGGATTCTTTTTGTGAAACATCAAGTACTATTACTAGATCTGATTTGGGCAAACCAGCATCAAGATTTTCCAACCATTTAAGGCTCATTCCATTTATCAGACCATAAACTAAATTGGATTGATAATATCTGTTCATTATCAAAACAGAATTCTTCAAGTTTGCTTTTTCAATGCTAGCTAATTTTTCCCATCTATTTGCTGCTAAAAGACAATGAATTACTTGGGGTGCAAATTTTCTTTTTCCGTCTAGGTACTTTTTGATTTCTTTTCCTATAGGAGTGGAATAGTCAGGAAAGTTGAAGATTTGGGTTTTGAGTTTTCTTTTTTTTAATGCAGATGCAAGAAGATTGGACTGAGTCTTTTTACCTGCCTGGTCTCCTCCTTCAATTACTACAATCAATTCGAATTCAAAAAGAATTTGATTTATTAAAAATCTATCAAGGTTTATAACTTAAAATCACCGAATTTTGCCAAATTGGGATTGGTAAACTACATGGCAAAGGAAATGATGAAAGAAATAGGTAACAAATCAAGAGAATTTTTTGAATTTGTCCTTCCCCCTGTTGAAATGTATGCTGATGATTCACATTTAATAGTGATAATTGATATTCCTGGTTTTGAAAAAAAAGATATCAAACTAAGCATGCAAAAAAATATCCTCTCGATTAAGGCAGAAAAATCTAAAGTGGAGGAAGAAAAAACTATGATTTGTAATCAACGACCCAGAATAATAGATAAAAAAATTCGCCTCCCAGTTAAAATTGATGAAGACAAAGTCACATCAGCAAAATACTCACAGGGGGTATTAACTGTAAAAATTCCATTTACAAAACGTGGAAAAGATATTTCCATAGAATAATTACCTATTTCGAAAGATTGTAAAAATCCCCATTATTAACAAAGCCCCTATCATACCAACTACTCCTAAATCATTATTGGATGTATACAAAAAGGTAGAACTAATAAAAATGGCCGATGAAAGAATACTGCCAGAAAGAAGAATGTTAGATTTAGATTTTGAGTTTAACAGTTGAATTGATCGATTTTCATCTATTAACTTTTTTAATTCTGGAGCAATTGAAATTGTTGCATCTATTGATTTTGCAAATTTATGGAATGAATATTTTAGTTCTTCGATATATGCATCCTTAATCAAATTTTCTTCTTCTAGTATATCTCGTAATACTTTTACAAACTTAAAATCAACTTTATGTGTTTGATAGATTCCTTCTATTATTGAGGCCATCCTCATATACAATGCAAGGTGTTTTGGAAGTAAAAACGGAAAACGACTCATGGTTTTGTTTGCAATTTCCATTAACCCCTTAATCTCCATTTCAGTAGGTTTTTTTCCATGCATGGCTTTAACAGATAGCTCAATTGCTTTTTCAATAATGGAGTGATTATAATCTGGCATAAGCATCCCAAGATCATCCATTGCATGCACAGTTCTAGGAGGATCTTTCTCAACAAGCGCCAAATAAAGGCGTACTAACCTTTTTCTTGTATCATTATCTAATCTACCAACCATTCCAAAGTCATATAGGATTAATTTTCCTTCATCTGTTACTGAGATATTTCCCGGATGTGGATCTGCATGAAACAAGGAATGACGAAGTAGCATTGTGAAAAAAACTTTGTGAACATCGATAACTAATTTTTGTCGGTCTATTCCTTTTTCCTCAAGTGCCTCAATATTTGTGATCTTTATTCCGGGAATATACTCCATTGTAAGCACATTTTTTGAGGAAAAATCATCATAAACTGCAGGTACGATTACCTTTTTGTTGTCTCCCAGATTTTCTCGAATCCTCTTGAGATTAGTAGATTCCATTGTATAGTCTAATTCCTCATAGATTGTCTCGATAAATTGTGCTAGCATTCCACGAGCTGAAAACCTAAGATTTGGATCAACGAATTTTAGTGCTATGGGTAAGACCTTCTTTAAGACCTGTAAATCTTCTTCTACCAGCTTCTCAATTCCAGGGCGTTTTACTTTAACAACTACACTTTGTCCTGAAATTTTTCCCAGATATACTTGACCTAACGATGCACCTGATATTGCCTTTTTATCAATAAAGTCAAAAGTATTTTCTACTTGTCCCAAATCATTTTCAATTATTGACTTTACTTTTTCAAAGGGAGCAGCTGGAACATCGTCTTGAAGCTTTGATAGCTCTTCCATGTATGGTTGTGGTAAGATGTCTGCTCTAGAAGAGAGCCACTGGCCTAGTTTAATGTAGACTGGTCCTAAAGAAATAAACGTGTTAAGAACTCTTCTAGCATTTTTTCTATACTTTTCCTGATCAATATTTTTTCCTCCTTGCTTTACCCATTGACGGCGATCCTTACGCAAAGCTAGAATTGATGGTAATAGCTTCACTAAAACGTTGATAGTCCTCAAAACTGGCAGGATCAATCACCTTTGTAATTTTTTATCTTCTTTGTAACATGGTATCCAAGATAACCCCAAAATAATGGAGTTATTATTCCATCAATCAATGACGGTTTTTTGGATTTATTGTACAGTAGATTTGAAGCAAATTTTTGAACACCTATTGCCCCGCATGCTATTCCAACTAAAATTTCTGGAGCATCATGAATCAAATGACCTAATGGATCCTTTCTAGGATCCACTTTATCCATATGGACTAAGTACTTGTTATCATATTCTCGGATGTGTAAATTTCCATACCTATACTGTTTGTTTGCACCATTCTTTTTTCCAAGAATTGTTTCTTTAACACCATCCATCATAAAATGGCGCAATTCTTTGGGCACTTCAATCTCATCAAATTGCACGATCCCAAATTTTTGGCATGGAATATAATTATTGTTAAAAACTAGGAAAAATTAGTACGATTATTCCCTAAAATCTGAAGGTAGTTTGTTTTTATTCTGGTTCTTTTCGCTTTTTAAGTTTAGAATAAGCCACGTATCCCACTATACCCACGATTGGAATCGCTAGAAACTGCATGTAATCCATTTGATTATTCTCTTCTGTTAATTTTTCCTCTAGGGTAATTGTAGTTTCATAGGTAACAAATTTCTCATCACGTGTGGAATCTTTGTATCTTACTGTAAGTCTTATGTCATGTTCACCATATTTTGGTTCGCCTTCAAATTCGATTGGTATGTTAAAGGGTACCGGAGAATCAATTTCAATTTCATCGATATACTGGGTTTTACTTTTAATATTAGAATCCCCAAGAGGTTCGAGACTGACAAATCCAAACAACGCATCTTCATTTCCCTCGTTGATTATTTCTCCAATTACTGTTTGTTTTCCTGACAAATCAATAACATCAACATCGTAAATTGAAGCATCGATTAATCCTTTGACATAGAAATCTACTATTCTTGAAATAGTTTTTGAGTCTCCATGAGAATTAAAGTATGTGATATCCATCGGTGCTCGTAGTGACGCACCTTTAAGAGTGTCAGGTACATAAACATCTAATTCGAGGTATTTGCTTTGTCCTGGATTAATTTGTCCGATTTCCCAATTACTATCTAGGATCACAACATTTTCTACATTAGTCACCGATTGTGAGGTTGATGAGATGGTTCCTTGAGTATTTTGTAAGACAATATCTACTCCCGATACTGGTGCAGTGCCATCATTAGAAATTTCAATTACTACATTGTTATTAGTTAAGGAAATTAAAAATGGGTTGATTGCCCGCATGTTAATTATGCTATGTCCGGTAACTTTGAAGTCAAATTCGAAAAAGCCGGTCCTCAATCCTGATTCTCGTAACCTTGAATAATCAACTTTTACGGTTCCTGGATATTGTTGAATTCGATTCTGTTCTTCAACATTGACAAAAAATGTTAGGGTAAAAATTTCTCCTGCCACTGCGTTTGAATCAGCATCAGCAAATATGAGGTTCTTTCCGCTATCTGAGGCTGAAAAGCCATAAGGTAATGATAATTGTCCTCTAATTCCTGTGATATCTTGTGTCCCAACATTTGCAAGAACTACTGTAAAAGGAACATTGCTATCACCTGGCGTTACTTCCATCTTTTCATGACTAGTACCAAAATAAGCATCAAGGAATTTTACATCTCCAAAAGTCTTCCTCTCAAAGGGAGAATCCCCAGTTCCTACTTGGGCGTTTGCATCAGCAAAATAAAGTGCTCCAATAATTAACCCCGGTAACAAAATTAATATTTTTGAATTCATTTGGCAGCAACCTCCATTTGGGGTTCCTCTCCTTCAAAAGCACGTCCATCCTTTATGGTGATTACTCTATCGACCTCACCAAACTGATGTCTATCGTGCGTAACTACAATGAAGGTATGTCCCATTTTTTTTACAATTGATTTTAATAACTCGACTATGGTTTTTGCAGTAACAGAATCAAGATTTCCTGTTGGTTCATCTGCTAAAACAATTGAGGGCTCGTTAATTAGTCCCCTTGCAATTGCAGCTCTTTGTGCTTGACCACCAGAAATTTTGTTTGCGCGTTTATTCATTTGTTTTTCCAAGCCAACTGATTTTAGCAATTCCTCTGCTGTTTTTACCGTGGTTTTACTTGTTCCTGCGATTTGAATTGGTAAAATAACATTCTCAAGCACTGTCAAATCAGAAAGAAGGTTTGCAAATTGAAAAATAAATCCCAGTTTTTTATTTCTAAACGAAGAAATTTGACTATCCCCTAACTTTGTTGTGTCAATTCCATCAATGAAGACTTTGCCGTTTGTTGGATGATCAAGCAATCCAATCATGTTAAGCAGAGTAGATTTTCCTGAGCCAGAACTTCCAACTACTAAAACAAATTGCCCCTTTCCAATTGAAAACGATACATCATCTAGCGCCTTTACTTTAGCTTCGCCTTCCCCGTAAATTTTACTTAAATTTTTGATCTCTAATACACTAGACAGTTCTCATCGCCTCAACTGGTAATAGCTTTGTTGCCCTATACGATGGGTAAAGAGATGCAATTATGGCAAGGCCAAAGGATGAAAATGCAGTCTGAATTATTTTTTCCCAATTGTAACTGACCTCTAGTGGCAGACTGTTATTAAACGACATTTTGGTCTCTTTTGCATAAAAAGTATATCCTAATCCAGCTGCAGTTCCTACACCCGCTCCAACAGCACCAATTATCATTCCTTGGAAAATAAAAATTATTAGAATGTCCTTTCTTTTTGCTCCTATTGCTCTCATTACCCCGATTTCCCTTGTTTTTCCGTTTACTAACATCATTTGAATAGTTACGATTGCAAAAGCCGATGACATCATTCCAAAGTATCCTATCATGTTTATCATTGCAATTCCAGATCTGAATCCTGCTAGTTGTTCTTCTGCCGATTCTTCTATAGTTTCAGCTAAAAAATCCTCATTGGGAAAAGATTGTAAAAAGAAATTTTTTACATCAAGTGCTTTTGTCGGATCATTTAGTTTTACCATTATTGAGCCCGTTTCTCCTTGTCTGTTCATTAAATTACGTAAAGTATCAATATGGACTACTGTACTATAATCAAATCCTTGACCCCCTGGGGATTTAGCAATCCCGGTAACGATGAAATTTTTAAATTGATCTTGACCATATCTATCAACAATTTTCATTTTGAGATTGTCTCCCACCTCTGCACCTCCTAAATCCCTTGCAACATTTGAGCCCAACACAATCGAATTTCTAGAATATACAAACTGGCCCTCAGAAACTGTCTTGTGTACGGTAGAAGCCCGAATATCTAGTAAAGGATCAACACCTACAACTGGAACCCTTGTTTCTTCAATCCTTTCTCCAAATTTTGTCATATTAATTTCGGCAGAGGCAGACAGCCGCGGCGCGGCAGCTTCAACATATGGAATTCTCTCAAACCATCTAACAAGAGATAAATCTGATTTTTCGATATAGTCCTCTTCATCTGTAACAAGCACATCCCCATTTCTATAATCGCTAATGTCCCGAACTATAGCATCAAACAAACCTTGAAAGATTACAAAATTAACGTGAATAACCAAAATTCCAATTGTGACTGCTAAAACTGCTCCAATTAGACTTCCTTTTTTGTTGAAGAGCATTCTTTTTGCTAGATTTAACCTATAGTCCATAAATGATAACGAATAGTCTAATATATAATATATTATATGACTAGTGCTAACAATCCCGACATTTTTATAAATTATTAGTACTTTTAATAATGTTACAAGGAGAATTTAATGTTAAATTGGACAGTTTAGATATTAAGATTTTGGAGCGTTTGTTGAATAATTGTCGTGAGTCAGACCGGCAGATTGGAATGGCAATTGGAATTTCCGGTGGTGCTGTAAAGTCGAGGATAAGAAAGATGCAGGAAAAAGGGATTATCGAAAATTTCACAATAAAGATAGAACCCCCAGGTCTGGGGTATGGGATTTTCTATGTTGTAGTTACTGGAATAGATACTAAGGAGATACTAAATCAAATAAAATTGGTCGGTGAACCCTTTATTGTGGTTCCGTGTGTTGGGGGTATTTCTGTTTGTGGAATTGTTGTAAAGGATAATGTCAAACAAAAAATTGAGCTTGCCAAAAAATTAATGAGTGATGTTAAAGTTTTGAGTATATTTGAAGCCGAAAATTATGCTACTAGATCAAATCTAACAAAAACTGATCTGACTATCATTAGGGAATTGATGAAAAATCCCCGAGAAAAGATTGAGGATTTGGCAAAAACGACTAAACTATCAACCAAAACAATTACCAGGTCGATTGAAAAGTTACAGGAAAATGAAGCAATTCAATTTACTTTGATTTATAATCCAATCAAAATGGAAGGATACATCCCTCATGCAATTCTTACATGGATTGATGGAGATTTTAAAGAAACATTAAAAATATTAGAAGAAAAATTTCGTAATAATTTTATGCAGATTCCATTTATTGCTAAAAATCAAATAGTATTGTTTATGCATACCGATAATATTTTTAAGCTTGATGAATTAACTCGACAGGTTAGAAATACCATTGGAGTAAGTTCGGCGGATCTTTTTATTCCCAAACAAATAAAATTCCCTCAAAAATGGGTTAAAGATGCTATAAAAGAAGCAGAGAATTCTCCTACTTTACATTTAATTTACGAAACACACTAAAATACCAATTTAATTTAATTAGTTGTGATTGCGAAAGAAAAAAATTTTTGATGGTAAAATTCTTGGATTAAGTGTTTATGATCTTTCAATAAAAGGTCGAAAGGTAAAACGAGAAATAATTGAACATCGGGGAGCAGCTGCAATGCTTGGTTTTGATGAAAAAGGGAAAATTCTACTTGTAAAACAACACAGATTTCCTCATGGATACGTACTTGAAATTCCTGCAGGAACTTTGGAAAAAGGAGAAGAGCCCATTAAGTGTGCTCATAGGGAAATTATTGAAGAAACTGGTTACAAGGCAAAAAAAATGACTCATTTATTATCCTATTATCCCTCAGTTGGCTACAATACTGAAGAAATTCATTGCTATATCGCCTCAGGTTTAAAGAAGGTTGGAGAAATTACCCCAGATAATGATGAATTCATTTCTGTTGTAAAAATGGATTTAAAAAAATTAATTCATATGATAACTACAGGAAAAATAATTGATTCTAAAACCATTTGTGCGGTTTTGACATATGCAGTTAAAAAAAAGATGTTATAATTTAATTTAGATAAACAGGCTTTATGAGATCTGCAATATCAGCATAAAATCTTTCTACTCGTTCGAACATGTATAACAAATCAAGGTAATCTAGAGGTATTTGTTTACTACCAAATGAGGAACGCGATGACGCAATATTATTTTTAAATTTTTTATGTAATGCTATCGCTTCAATAGCCAGGCTTCGATCACTTTGAATAAAAGCATCAATTGATGTTTTACCTATCTTTTCAAAATCTTTTACTATTGAATAGATCTTTTTTAAATCCTTTTTGTTGATTGAAGTGTTATAGATTACTTGAGATAGATCCACAATAACATCTCCTGCACCTTCAAGTAAGTTTGCGGCAATTCTATAATCTAAAATATCAATATTTTCTAAATGAAATACATTGGCTAATTTTTTGTCTACCATTGTACTACGAATTAGTCGTACCAACAAGAAATATTGTCTATCCACCTCATCATCTCTATTAGATAGGGTTGAAAGTGCAGATCTATCTTGAATGATTAAAGCTTTTAACAAGTCATCAAACATTCCTAGAACAATTGTATTCATTCGTTTTAGAATTTTTTGGGGATTTAACGAAGTTGCATCAAGTAAAAATTGCATATTAATTGTTGAAGCATCTTCTTCAACTATTTCCATTCCTACTAGTCTACGCATTGAGTTACGGATTTTCTCTCTATCTTCGATTGAAATATTGATTTTACTTTCAATTTTAATAATATCGTAACCAAGGAGGTATGCGCCTGTAAGATGAGCTACAATGTTTTCCTCTTTTGGAAGTGGATAAAATATTTTTACTTCTTTTGATGGTCTTGTTTCTTTATTTGCAGCAATAGAAAGTGAATCTTGGGCTGTGTCAATTTCGACTTCCTGATTTTTGACTAAATTATTTGCATCAACCCATTCTTTTGGAAGTGAAACTAAAATGCTACTTCCAATCTTTTGTAGGCGTCGAATGAATTTAGGCAATTTATATCAATATAAAATATTTAATCCATATTCTTATATTTTTTCATAGTTTAAATAATAATATGAGAGGAGCAGCATTTTGTCCTGCACATATTACTGGTTTTTTCAAGGCAGATCTGGAAACAGAAAAAAAATCATTTGAGAAACTGGGGTCCCTTGGAGCAGGATTTTCAATCAAAGATGGGGTAACAACTAGTGTTGAACTATTTCCATCGGATAAACAGAGTTGTGAAATTTCCATCACAGGTTACCAACCAGATAATACGGTAGTCTCGGAATTTGTTTTTAGTGAATTCATGAAAATTGCAAATGATAAAAATTTACACGCAAAAATTCATCACAAGATTGCCGTACCCGTTGGATATGGTTTTGGTTGCAGTGGAGCTGTTGCATTGTCTCTTGCTCTTGCATTAAACAAAGCATT
>JBFJMG010000007.1:0-17965 GCA_041634015.1 Nitrosopumilaceae archaeon | reverse complement strand
TATCTTTAGGCACTTCGCCCTTCAATTTTTGCGACCATTGCACTCAGCGAAAATGGTTTTTGCATAATTTCGACAGAATTTTTTAAACTTTGAGACGACTCTTTGAGCGAATCAATGTTATATGCTGAAGCAAAAATGATTCTCTGATTTGGATCCTTATCAAGAATTTTCTTAGCAACGTCCACTCCGCTTTTTTCGGGCATGTTGTTATCCAACAAAATTACATCAAAACCTTCTTCTTGAGATTTTTTTGTCGATACTTCACTATATTTTTCCAGACACTCTTTTCCATCTTTGGTAACTAAAACACTATGCCCACATTTTTTCAAGGCAGTCGTGTACTGTTTTGCTGTAAAAAAATTATCTTCGGCAACTAAAACCTTCATTTATTATTAATATTTTTTAAAACCAATTTAATCTAAGTTTGTTTAACCAAGACAAACAAAAACTATTGTTTTTTAGGTAGTAATTCGATCTCTTCTATTTTTTGCTTAATTGGTAATGTAAACTCAAATGTTGCTCCTTGATACTGATTGTTCCTAGCAAAAATTGCTCCTCCGTGAGTCTCAATAATTCCTTTACATAAGAACAATCCTAGCCCTGTCCCACTTTGATTTAGCTTACTACTGATAGTTACAAATTTATCAAAAATCTTTGGTAACATTTCATTTGGAATTCCCGTGCCTGAATCTGAAATCACAAAATGCAGTTTATTCTCATTATGATTTACGTGGGTCTCGATTTTGATTGTTCCTTTTTCTGTAAATTTAATGGCGTTATTTAGTAGATTCCTCAAAACCTGTTCGATTCGGATTTTATCTAAATTAATTTTGATGTTTTTATCAAGATTCAGTTGAATTCCTATTTCGCTTCCAAGATCACGTTTTATCTCAGAAACTTCGTCAATTATTAATTCGTTGATCGCTGTTGGTTCTTTGTGCAAAACAAGCCTATTGCTATCTATTCTACTAACATCAAGTACATCGTTTGCTAGTCCCTGCAATTTTTTTGCTAATTGTATTACTCCTGACCACGCTTCATCTTGATCAATATCTCCAGCTTTTGCCAATTCTGCAAATCCAAAAATTGGTTGAATAGGACTCCGTAATTCATGAGAAGCAATTCCGATAAATTCATCTTTCATTTTATCTAATTCTCTTAGTTTTTCATTTGCAGTTTGTAGATCAGATGTTTTGATTTTTACCTCATTTGCCAAATCTCTGTTGATTTGATTCAAAAATAAAACCAGTAATGCAGCAATTATGCCAACAACGACAATGATCAAAAACTGTCCCCAGACTGCGTTTGATTCGCGTTGTTCGATTTGTTGTATCGAATTTTGAATTAAGATGGAAATTTCACTAGACACTAAATCTAGCCGATCTTGAAAGTCTAATTCATTTTTTTGAATCTGCTCAAAAATGTTTTTTTTTTCTGATTCATTTGATGTAGAAAATAACTTCATTGCGGATTCTTCATAGGCAATATGACTTCTTCTGATTTCTGATATTTGTTGTTCCAGTTTTCGAAATTCATCTTGAACTTCTTTGTTATTAGAAAAATCTATTCCTGATTTGAGAATTTTTTGTGCAGAATCAATATTTGTATGGATAATTCCACTACTTAGCCAAAATGATTCTCTGGATTTCATAGACTCAAATTCATCATCTAAAGATTCATGTCTAACTATTTTTTCCAGATTTATTGCTTGATTTTGTTGTTGAAACTTTAGTTCGTTAATTATATTATTCAATGGATAATACTCATCAGAAATTCCAATTGCTTCATTACTCACCATCAGCATTTGATCCATCCCAAAAAAAACTGCAATCCCCAACAATAAAATAATAATTCCTACAGCACTACCGATTTTTAGACCAGAAATTGTTTTGTATGGTAATATTTTTTTTTTATTTTTGATATCTGATCTACTTTTTTGTTTTTGCAAAATATTATCTGATTTTATTAAGGACGAAATAGTATCATTGATCGTTTGTTTTATTTGAACAAACTTGATTCACCGTTAAACTAGGTTTTGTCTTATTTTTCAGAAAGAAATTTATCGACGTCAATAGCTGCCATACAACCAAACCCTGCAGCTGTGATTGCTTGGCGATATCTATGGTCGTGAACGTCGCCGGCGGCAAAAACGCCTTTGATGTTAGTTTCGGTTCGTTCTTTTAAAATGATATAGCCCTGCTCGTCTAAATCAATCTGATTATGAAATAATTTGGTATTTGGTTCATGACCGATTGCAACAAAGACTCCTCCTACATCTAAATTTTTAAGTTCACTGGTTTTATTATTTTTCAGTACGACTTGTTGTACTTTGTCGTTTCCTTTAATTTCTTGAACAACTGAATTAAAATGAAATTTGATTTTCGGATTTTCAAATGCTCGTTCCTGCATTACTTTACTTGCACGTAAAACATCTCGTCTGTGGATAAGATGCACCTTGGTAGCAAATTTAGTTAGAAATGTGGCTTCTTCCATTGCTGAATCTCCACCACCTGCGACCACTAATTCCTGGTTCCGAAAGAATGGACCATCGCATGTTGCGCAATATGAAACTCCTTTGCCTCCAAATGTTTGTTCGCCCTCCAAGCCAAGTTTTCTTGGCGTTGCACCAGTAGCAATAATCACTGCCTTAGCCTCATATTCTTCTGAAGCTGTCAATACTTTGAATGGTTTGTGTTTAAAGTCGACATTGACAACTTCGTCGTCAATGATTGTGGTTCCCATTCTTTGAGTTTGTTTCCGTATCGCAATCATGAGGTCAGGACCCATTATCCCATTTTCAAATCCTGGGTAATTTTCAACATCAGTAGTATTTACTAACTGACCTCCAGGTAATATCCCTGAAAGGATTAGAGTTTCCCTTTTTGCTCGAGAACAATAAATTCCAGCAGTATATCCTGCAGGCCCTGCTCCGATGATTATTACATCAAATTTAGTTTTTTTTTCTGGCTGTTTTGGAGGTATCTCCTTTCTTTCGATAAGGGTTGCACCGGATGTATCTGCCATCATGTCTCAAACTTTTTTGTTCATGAATTTAAATTAATATCTAAATCATGTAAGATCTTTTGATGTCTATCACATAATTTTCCTATTTCTAATTGCGAATATAACAGATCCTTTTGCCAGTGTGCATTATAGAGTCTACATTCTTTAGAGAAACAAAATGCCTCACCTGTAAGGTAATAAAATATCGCTTGGAGCAGATACCCCTTAACTACTTCTGATAATCGTTTATCATGATACTCCAAATATGTTCCGGAATATTTTTTCTTGAGTGTATCGACATTTAATCCCTGAGTGTAATGAGAAATTAAATCCAAATAATATTCCTTGGGTTTTGCTGGTGCTTCAATTATTCCAGTTGTTGAAACAATTGACGGATTTGAGGCTATTAATGCCCGACCATGGTATCTATAGTCACTATAATCAAAAGTACACGTTAATTTATTCGTAAAAAAAATATGAAAATTATTTTTTTGTATGTCAATATTCGGAATTAAATTTTGAAGAATTGTTAATATCTCAAATCCATCATACATAACGATATTTTCATTTTTTTTAGAATCAATAAAACCAAATTCTTCATAATCTATTTCTTCTGGGGTTGGAGTGTGTCTTTCAAATGGCTTTCTAATATTGTAAATTCTACAAGATGCAATTTTTTTGGCTGTATCCTTTTTTGAATATTTAAAAATATTTTTTCTTGTCTCCACTTTAACAGGAAGTATTCCTTCTAAAAATCCCACTAAATTTGAAAGTTGAATTTCTGGAACTGAGGGTTCATCGTATAGATAAATTTTTGAAATTTTCAATAAATAAATAAAAAGGTAATAGGTTATCTGCCTAACTCTTTTATCTTTGATGCTGTGACCTCGGCTGCTTTTTTACCTGAAAATAACATAGAACCAAAAGTTGGACCCATTCGGGCTAATCCGTGTGTCTCGGTGACTGACATTCCTGCAATTACCAGCCCTGGAAAAACCTCTCCAGTTTTATTAACAACTTGATCCTCTCCTTCAGAAACATGCATTGGATTCATTCCTTTCCATTTTACTAGACCTCTATCTACTAGACGCTTTACTGCAACAGAATCATGTCCAGAGGAGTCGATGACTATTTTGGATTCTAAAGCCACCGGATCGACACAGGTAATATTTCGGGGTAATGCAGAAACTGGCATCCAGTTTACTACGACTCCTGCAACTCTGCCATTTTTTAAAACCAAATCATCAAACTTTGTTAAATTCAAAAATTTTACTCCAGCATCACATGCCGCAGCAATCAACTTTGATACGGCATGAGGACCAGGTGTAAGATAAAGTCCTTCTGAAACTTTTTTGTATGGTATACCAAGCTCATCCCAGATCTTTTGGGCGGGTTCTCTTACGGTAACGGGATTCATCATATATCCTCCAAGCCAATAACCTCCTCCTAGATAGTTATTTTGCTCAATTACCAAAACTCTAAAGCCCATATTGGATAATTCTCTACTTGCCGTAAGCCCTGCTGGACCCGCTCCAATTATGATTACGTCTGATTCAGCTCTTTCTTGAAAAACTGAGTTAAATTCTGAGGCTATTGCTCTTGTAATTTCTACTTCGCTTACGTCAGTGAATATTTTATTTGGGGTTTCAGCATTTGTTACCTCTTGCATTGGTACAGATTTTTCTAGTGGACATTAATAGTTTCGCCAATATTGCGCTTAATTATTAGGTCATACTAACTACAATATTTCCCATTTTTGATTGATTCAAACAAAAGTGGAAAAGTGGCAATTAATGTGTCGTTTTATCCGAGAATAGACATAATTTCCCTGGTTCAAAAATTTATATCCAAACTCGGAGAATTAATACCTAGACTTGACAATTTCTAATTTAAAACAATCTAGAGAAGATTCCAATAAACCAAAAATTAATTGGGCAAGAATTGAGGAAGCTGATAACTTTGCTAAAACGGTAAAATTATTCCGTCAGGGTAAATATGATGAAGATAGTTTTAGACGGTTCAGATTACAACACGGTGCATATGGAACAAGAATGACTAGTGACTATGCGATGGTTCGAATTAAATTTCCTGCAGGAGAAATATATCCAAATCAATTAGAAAAAATAGCTCATCTTAGTGACGCCTTTTCAATAGGCAGTGCTCATTTTTCAACTCGAGAAAATATTCAATTGCATTGGGTTGTCCTCGAAGATGTTTCTGAGATTATGAGAGGTCTAACCGAAGTAGGTCTTACATCAAGAGAAGCATGTGGAAACAGTGTGAGAAATGTCATGTGTAGTCCTCTCTCTGGCGTATGTGATGCAGAAGAATTTGATTCGACTCCCTATGCACTTGCAACAGCAAAATTTCTATTAAGAAATCCGATGAACCAGAATTTGCCGCGCAAATTTAAATTCAATTTTACTTGTTGTGAAAAACATGGTATGGTTAGAATGGTTGATGTCGGAGTCCTTCCAGCGACACGCCAACTTGATGGAGAATCCCAACGAGGGTTTAAAATATTTCTTGGCGGTGGTTTGGGAAACAAATCATTCGTTGGACATCAGTTAGAAGACTTTACACCAGAAGAAGATTTACTTTATACATCTCTTGCTGTGATCAGAATATTTGATAGATTGGGAAACCGAAAAAATATGGCAAGAAATAGAATGCGATATTTAGTAGATGAAATGGGTTGGGAAAAGTTTCAAACACTTGTACTCAAAGAAAGAGCACTAGTAAGAGCTACACAATCTGTACTGGTACAACTTGAGGTGGATCGTACTCCTGATAAAATATCGAGCCCTCTGAGAATCTCTGAAGACTCTGGTAGTGTGACCGCTGATGGATATTCACGTTGGTATAAGACATGTACCTTCAAACAAAAACAAGATGGATACTACTCTGTGTTTATTGCACTAGAGGCAGGCGACATCACTTCTAACCAACTTAGGTCTTTAGCAGAAATTATTCGCAATTACTCAGCCGAGGGCAAAGGGAGAAATGGTTTTACACAAAACATTATCCTGAGATATATCTTAGAAGATGATTTGCCAAAACTCTATGGTGCGTTATTAAAGGTGGGACTCGCAAAATCAGGCGCCTTGACTATGTCTTCTCCAATTGGTTGTTCGGGCACTACGTCATGTAATTTGGCGTTGACTAACTCTCATAGATTAGCAAAAGAAATTCAGAGAAAATTCTTAGAGCTAAATCTTGATCAGGATGATGATCTTAAGGACTCTTCGATAAAAATTAGCGGATGCCCCAATTCTTGTGGTCAGCACGGAATAGCTACTATCGGCTTCTTTGGAGGGGGTGGACGAGTTGGCAAAAACATGTTCCCACAATATCAAATGTCAATTGGTGGAAGATCGGATGGAGATACGATGTTAGGCGTAACTTGTATGAGAATACCTGCAAAAAGGGTAATTCCTGCAATTCTTAAGGTAATAGAAGTCTTCAGAGAAAACAAAAAACCCGACGACACACTACAAACCTGGATTCACAGACTAGTAACTGGGAGCGAAGATTCCAAAATAAATTCTATTGATGAATTAAAGAAGATATTAGCACCTCTTGCGGTTCCACCAAATTTGGAAGATGACAAGGACTTTTATTCAGATTATGGTGGTGATGATAACTATCATACCAGAACTGGCAAGGGTGAATGTGCTGCTTGAGTGCAGGTAAAACTCTAAGAATTACCACCGATGTGGATTCACTCAGATCAGAAATTAGGGATAAAAGTGTGCGAGTAATAGATGTAAGACGCCAAGAGGATTATAAAAAAAACCATATTCCAACATCTGTTAATTTGCCACTGGCAGATCTGCTTTCTGACGATAGCCCTGAAAGGGTTCTAAAAATTATTCAATCTATGGGTATAGATGACGAAACTCCTGTCGTAGTTTATGATGATACATTTGGTGCTCTTGCATCCCGAATAGCTTGGACACTGGAATATATCGGACATGCAGATGTCTCATTACTAGAAGTTACCTATGGAACGTGGAAAGCCTTAGGCCTAGAAAATGACGATCAAACCCCAGAATTAGCAACAAAAACGCACTCACTTAATTTGAATCCTAAAATTTTGGCTACTGCTAATTACCTCGAAAATGCCAAAAGCAAAAAAGGTGTAGTTCTATTAGACAATAGAGAGCGCCTAAATTATCTTGAACAACATATCCCCGGTGCTGTAAATATTCCTTATAGGACATTAGCATCACAGGACAAAATTTTGCGTCCAAAAGATGACATGGAAAGATTACTGACCAATAGGGGAATCTCACATGATTCAGAAATTATAACCTATTGTGGGAGTGTTGGAACGTTATCTGGTTTAGCGTATTATGCATTAAAGTCAGTCAATCTTCCAAATGTCAAACTTTATGTTCGTTCTTTCAAAGAATGGAAAAGTTTAGAAAAACCAATAGAAAAACAAGAATACGCTAATTATTGGGACCTATCCGCTGAATAAGGACTAACTTATTTCGTTCCTAAGTTGTTTTGTAACAGATGTTTCGATATTTTCTAATAGATTTAACATTTTTTCTTTATTTTCCTGCAGATAATCAAGCCCTCGTTCGGTAAGTCTTACTGTCCATAATCGAATCTCCCTGTGCTCCTCAAAAAATTGTTCAATCATTTGTGGCCCTAATTTTTTGGTATTAGTAAAAACATCAAAGTTTTCAATGGTTTTTTCTACATCCTCTTCCTCAATAGATAATTTTACTGTTTGAATCTCTTGAATAATTTCTTTTAAATTAACAACTGTACTTGGCAATTTTTTCCTTCTTATTCCTAGAACACTTCTTTTTTGCTCTCCGACTTTTTTTGCTAATCCTGGAACAAGATCATAGGTTGGAATTTTATGAAGAAGTTCTCTTTTTTCATTTTTTACAACTAAACCTTTTTCTATTAATTTTTTTAAGGAATCTTCTGCATCTGCTTTACTAAGAAATGTTGTCCAGACAATCGAACCGATGGTGTGATACCCTTGTCGAATAGATTCTAAAACAACGACTTCAATAATTCTTCTGAAGCCTTCCTCAACTCTTACATTTACAAAGTCCTTATCTTTGACTGCTTTTCTAGCATTCTTCACATCAATCTCAATGGACCGTGTAAGGGCTTCAATTGCTTCTGGAATTTGATTTAGAAGGGAAAGAAAACAAGCTTTGTTATACCATGCCATCCCATAGGTGGGGTCAGATTCTATTGCTTTTTCTACACAATCAAGGGCTTTGGAATAATTTTTTTGTTCATAATGCACCAAACCTTTTAGATTCCAAGTTTCAGCATTAGTAACATCGATATCTAAAATTCTATCATAGATTTTTAAGGCCTCTGAATGTTCATCAAGATGAAAACGTGCATAACCTAATTTCAATAAAGTTTCAACATTGTTGGGATCAATTCTTAATGCTTGCTCAAAAACAATAGCTGCATCCTCAAGTTTTTCATCTGACATCAAGTTTACTCCTTTTTTGAAAAGTTTTTTCCTCTGATAATCAGAGTCCACAAGGCTGGTCTCTCTTTTTGGTACGGGTTTATCAATATCTTCAGTTTTTGGCTTTCTTCTAAGAGACTTCATTATATTGATAGTGTGATTTTTCTAGATAAATACTATTACACGGTTAAAGAAAATTTATTCGAGAATTAAAAACCCTCTATTTGAAAATACAGAAATACTTCATATTTCCATCATCGTTAGTGTCCTATTCCAAAAAACGATTAGAAATTGAGGGTGCGGCCCCTTTCAGGCAGTCAGGAGTTTATGAGGTCAACATTGCAATTACGGATAAAAAACCATCAGAAGATAGTATAAATTCTAAAACCTTTGAATCATTATGGAAAGATAATTATCATTTACGTGTTAAGGATGGAAAATTTACCGAAGCCTTAGGAAATGATGAAAATCCATTACCTGAAACAATTTTTGATTATGATTCCGTTTGGATAATTGTAAGCGACCAATTTTCATCTTTACATTCAATTTTTGAAGTAAAGTTACCGAAAACACCCGAAACAAAAATAAAAAAATCTATAAAAAAACCCAAACCCTCTAGTCCTTCGTATTCTACAGAAAGAGCATCTTCTGATTCAAATTCAATGAGTATGGTTGATTCGTTCAGTTCTTCAGGTTTAAAAGGTCGTTCTGGTTCGCAAGGTTTGCCTGGTCCCCAGGGTCCAAGAGGACCTTTAGGCCCAGCTGGCCCTCCCGGTGATAAAGGTCCTATAGGAAAACAAGGACCAACAGGTGACAAAGGACCGACAGGTGACAAAGGACCAACAGGTGACAAAGGACCGACAGGTGACAAAGGACCGACAGGTGACAAAGGACCGACAGGTGACAAAGGACCGACAGGTGACAAAGGACCGACAGGTGACAAAGGACTAACTGGCCCGTCAGGTGAAAAGGGCAATAAAGGTCTTCTAGGTGACAAAGGACCTTCTGGTCCTACTGGACCCCCAGGTGATAAGGGTCCAAGCGGTCAAAAAGGAATTACGGGTGATAAGGGGGATAAGGGAGACAAGGGTCCCTCTGGACCAATTGGTGAAAAAGGTGACAAAGGATTTACTGGCCCACCTGGTGACAAAGGCCCACAGGGTCCAAGAGGTCCTCCTGGTGAAAAAGGCGACAAAGGGCCGGCAGGACCATCCGGAGATAAGGGCCCAACCGGTGAACGAGGATTAATAGGAGGTAAAGGTGAGACGGGTCCACAGGGACCCTCTGGTGATAAGGGATTACAAGGACCGCCTGGTGAAAAAGGAATCAAAGGTCCTCAAGGACCATTAGGTCAACCTGGTGACAAAGGGCCACAAGGTCCGCAAGGAGATAAGGGTATTACGGGTCAACAGGGGCCTCCTGGTGAAAAAGGACCAAAGGGTCCTCAAGGTCCTCAAGGTGAAAGAGGTCCTAAAGGTCAGGAAGGTCCGGCAGGTGAGAAGGGCCCGCAAGGACCTCAAGGACCCGCAGGAGAAAAAGGATTAACTGGCATTCCAGGACCTCAAGGCGAAAAAGGTGACAAAGGACCAGTGGGTCCTCAAGGTGAAAAAGGTCATCAGGGACCACCTGGAGCTCTAGGTGACAAAGGTCCACAAGGTCCTCAGGGTCCACAGGGTGAAAGAGGACCACAAGGACCTCCTGGTGAAAAAGGACCGCAAGGACCACAAGGTATTCAAGGCCCTCAGGGAGAACGAGGACCTCTTGGCCCGAAAGGACCTGTTGGTGAGGAAGGTCCAAGAGGGGAGCAAGGTCCCGTTGGTCAGCCTGGTCCTAGGGGTCCACCGGGACCGCCAGGTGAAAAAGGAACTGGAAGTGCAATGAGTGAGGAGCAGAAGAAACTTTTCAAGGAGTTATTAGAAATTCTAACTACTAAAAACATTATCACTACTGAGGAACAAATAAAATTAATGAGTCACCTCTACTAGTTTTTATATTCTCCAATAGATACTGAATTAACATGAGTCAAAACAGTGATAGAATTGATTTTAAGATGTTGGATTTCAAAAGACTTGAACATGATTTTGTTTCATTCGAGCTAGAAGATGGAACAATTGTTAAAGTCAAAGTTGATCTGGATAGGGTTGGTAAAGCAACCAATTTTACAAATCCTGATGGTACCCCACACTATGCAATAAATACCTCAGTTAAATTATCTATAATACCTTCAGATAGGAAATTTACAGTCACCAAAAATTCCATAAAAGGAAAACAATCTTCTCCTCCAGGTCAAATGTTCAGCTAGAATAATTGAATTCATAATAAAAAATAATATTAAGAAAAAAGTTATTCAATCGCCAAATTATTTGACGATTAAAAATATTTTTGAAATTACTTTCGCTTTTTTGTTCTTCGTTTTGCAGTAGACTTCTTAGCGGTTTTTCGTTTTGCTGCTGTCTTTCTCTTTGGAGCTTTTCGTTTTGCTGCTGTCTTTCTCTTTGGAGCTTTTCGTTTTGCTGCTGTCTTTCTCTTTGGAGCTTTTCGTTTTGCTGTTTTTCGCTTTGAAGCTGCTTTTCTTTTAGCTGCCATTAAAAAATCGACATAGTCATTGCTTTTCTATGGTGAAACTAAAGAAAGTTAAACTAATTGATTACAATTAATCAACGAGAATTTTTTACAAATTTTTTAGATCGTGAAACTTTTCAATAAACACTTTCAGCCGAGGGTCTTTTTCCTTGTAACCAACTTGTATTTCCACATTTAGTACACTTGTACTGTCTTCTACGTTTGTAAGTTGGAATTTTTGGAGTGAAAATCACTTCTTGCTTTGTCTTATTCATACAAAACTTACACCAACGAAATTCAAAATCACGATCCGTTAACTTATCATCCATTCTCTCAACAACGATTTAAGTTCCTCGTGATTTAATAATTGTCAAAACGTCCTCATCTTCTAAAACATGATTTAATCCAACCCGCTGACCGCCATATTTTACACTATTTCCCCAAACTAATGCGTACCGGAAATCCTTTCGTAATTTTCGATGTAGTTTATTACAAATATCTTCAATTGTGGATTTTTCTCTCGCTATAAGAGGTTCTTTGTAGTCAGTCTCTCCCCCTTTTGGTCTCATATAGATTCGAATAAATCTTAGTTTTTGATATATTGTATCCTTTAACAAATCTACATTCAAATTTGAATCAGCAGAAACCGGAATAAATTCTGATTTTATTTTTAATTTTAGATCTTTTAAAAACTTGTCATCGACTAAATCAATTTTATTGATTACCGTAATTGCATCTGCGTATGTTTTATTTTCTGAAATAAAATCAATGAGTTGATCTGATGTTATGTCCTCTCTGATAAGTACTCTGGCACTAGTATAGCCATAAACATTGAGAATATCTTTGAGCAACTTTTCAGACATCTTTGTTAATTTGACCTGTTGAGCTATAGAAATTCCTCCTGTGTGTGTTTTTTCCAAGATAATATTGGGTGGTTTTTGGTTTAGCTTTATTCCTATATTGTTTAACTCGTTGACAAGGACTTCCTCATGAAAGGGGTGGAAAACATCTAAAACCAATAATACGAGATCCGCACTTCTTGCAACTGATAATATTCTTTTTCCAAGCCCCTTTCCGGTGGATGCCCCCTTTATGATGCCTGGAAGATCAAGTAGTTGAATTCGAGCTCCTTTGTATGTCATCATACCTGGTACTACCGTCAAAGTAGTGAATTGATATGCGCCAACAGCTGATTTTGCCCCTGTTAATTTGTTAAGAAGGGTGGATTTTCCCACACTAGGTAAACCAATAAAAACTACAGTGGCATCCCCTGATCTTTTAACATCAAAGCCATCGCTCTTGGCTCCGCCTTTCTTAGATTTTGTAAACTCTTGTTCTTTTTTTAATTTAGCAATTTTTGCACGTAATAAACCAAGATGATGTTCGGTTGCTTTGTTGATCTGCGTTTTTGCCATTTCGTCTTGTATGGCTTTGATTTTTTCAGGAATTCCCATTTTTTCACCCTTTGTTTTTTCTAAATAAAATTTTATTATTTTTTTTAATCAATGTTATTCTCGAAATTGGTATGGTCTCAAACTGCTCGGATTCTTTAATAAATTCAGGTAGAGAAACCTCTCGTGTTGATTCAAAATCTCGAAAAAAAATTTTGTAAGTATAAGGATCGTCTGCAAATTGAGCTTTACTAAAAATTTCGGCGATTTTTCCTTTTTTAACCATTTGATAAAAGAAAAATTGCTTCACTAATTTACCTTCGCATATCTAAAATTAATTACGTAGCAAATTTAATCTGGTTCTAAACACTAAATTTGTGGAAATCAAAACCTTTGCAGTTGATATCGACGGAACAATTACTGAAAATGGGGGAGGCCGAATTAATTTGAATGCACTTTCTGCATTAAGGCACTTAACAAAGATGGGTCACAACGTAATCTTTGTTTCAGGTCGATCATCTATTGAGGGATTTTTGCTAGCCATTTTTGGGGGAACTACGAAAATTGCAGTGGGTGAAAATGGAGGTGCAATAACTTTTGGAAATTATCAACACATGTTACTTGGAAACATAGAAAAATGTAAACACGCTTTTGAGATAATTCAATCCCAAATCGATAATGTTATTGAAAAACCAGTATTTCCAAGAATGACAGAGGTTGTTCTTGAGAGGACGTTTGACTTGAACTTGGCCCAAAACATCATTTCAAAGGAAAATTTGGATGTGTGTCTTTCAGATAGCCAATATGCCTTTCATATTAATTCGGGTGGAATTAACAAAGGTAGAGGTTTTGGGGAAGTTATGAAAAAATTATCTATATCAAAAAAGGACGTAATAGCAATAGGGGATAGTGAAACTGATTTACCTCTTTTTCAAATAGCAAAAACAAGTATAGCTTTAGGAAACTCTTCAGACTATGTTAAATCTGAGGCTACTCTTTGCGTCAGAGGAAAAGCAGGTGACGGCGTAATAGAGGCAATCGATTTACTATCACAAAAGTCCTTTGAGGTTTGATAGATGACTCTTCAAATAATTATTGATGATATAATAACCCAGTTAAATAAAATATTTGAAACTCTAGATTATCCAAAAATATCGTTTAATGTAGAACCTGCAAAAAAAGGATTTGGTGATATTACCTGTAATGCCCCATTCTTGTTGGCAAAAACTCTAAAACAAAGACCACAAGAGATTTCAATTAAAATTGCAGACGAATTTAACAAAAACCCCGGAAAATTTGTATCAAAAGCAGTATCGCATAAATCGGGGTACTTGAATATTTTTCTAAATTATGCAAATGCAGTAGAACTGATAGTAAAAAATTCGATAAAAAGAGAGCATGGATATGTCAACATAGGAAACAGAACTAACATTGTCATTGAGCATACTAGTGTAAATCCAAACAAAGCTTTGCATATTGGTCATGTCCGAAATGTGGTAATAGGTGATACATTAGCAAGAATCCTAGAAAAAACAGATCATCAAGTATCGATTTTAAATTATGTTGATGATTCTGGGTTGCAGGTAGCCGATATTGTCATCGGATTTCAAAATCTGGGTTTCTCACAAAATCCACCTGGTGGTATGAAGTTTGATCATTATTGTGGAGATGAAGTTTATGTTAAAACCACGGAAAAATATTTGACTAATCCAGAATTAGAAGATACAAGAAAGTCTATTTTAAAAGAGATAGAGCAAGGAAATTCAGAAACTGCCCGGTTTGCAGCTGATTTAACCAATAAAGTATTAGAATGTCAATTAGAAACTTGTTGGAGACTAGGAGCTAGTTATGATTGCCTGAATTTTGAATCACAAATAATTTCCTCTGGATTATGGGAATTAATTTTTGAAAAACTCAAGAAATTACATTTAATCGATTTTGAAATCGAGGGAAAAAACCAAGGCTGCTGGGTAATTCGAGGCAATGAAAAAGAAGAAGATAAAGTCCTTGTTAGAAGTAATGGAACTGCCACGTACATTGCAAAGGATATTCCATACGCTGCCTGGAAGTTAGGCTTGGTGGATGATCCATTTTACTATCAAAGGTATCCAAAATCTCAACAACAAAATAGAGTTCTATGGAGAACTACTCTTGAGAAATCTTCCAAAAAAAATTTTTCCGGTGAGAAGGTAATTACAGTTATTGATTCGCGCCAATCACGTTTACAAAAAATCATCACATCTTTAATGGCAAAATTCAAATCGAGTCCTGATGCTTATTCTCATTTGGGATATGAATCAGTGACCCTTAGTTCTGATACTGCACATCAATTAGGGCTTGATACAAAAGGAAAACAAACTCAAATGTCAGGCAGAAAGGGAATTTATGTAAATGCTGATTCTGTTCTTGATTTACTTGAAAAAAAAATAATATCTGAAACAAGAAAAAGGAACCCTGACTTTGATTCTGAAACTCTTGCAACAATTGGAAAAGACGTGGCAGTTGGAACAATCCGTTATGAGATGATTAAACAAGATTTAGAAAAAATAATTACATTTGATCTAACAAAATCACTTAGCTTAGAAGGCGATACTGCCTCTTACTTACAATATACCTATGCAAGAGCAGCTAGAATTTTAGAAAAGGCAAATAATCCTCCAAATTTTGATACTTCCTTTGAATTAATTTTAGATGAGAATGAAAAAAATCTTGTGAAGCTGATAGGCATGTTTGTTATTCACGTGCGAGATGCATCAAGGAATTTATCCCCTAAGGTAATAGCCAAATTTTGTTATGATCTTTCAGTAGCCTTCAATGTTTTTTATGAACACGTAAAGGTACTCAATCTACCCGATAAAAAGCTAGAAAATTGCAGATTGTGTTTGGTGTATTCTTTTAGTAAGACAATGGACAATGCTCTGAGTCTTTTAGGTATAAACGCCCCAACACGGATGTAGTTAAGAAATTCGTTTATAGTACAATGTTTGTCTAGTTCATACAAACTATCAATTAATATTCAAAATCAACTCGTTTACTTGACACCAATATGAAAAACAGGGGAATTTGCCAAATTCAAACGAATAAAATGTGTTTTTTTTGTCAATGTGAATTAGAAATTAAAGAGGGAGTAATGATTTATGATAAAAAATGGTTTCATAACAATTGCTGGGAATCTTTTGAAAAACAAATTGGTGATCTCAAATGACCAAAGTTGTTATTGTTGATGATGATCAAGATACCGTAGAAGTTTTTTGTGAATATTTGGGAATAAAAAATATTGAAGTTTTAGGAAGAGGATTCAACGGAAAACAAGCAGTGGAATTATACCAAAAATTCAAACCAGAAGTAATTCTTTTGGATGTTATGATGCCAGATTATGATGGATTTTACGCGTTACGAAATATTCGGGAGCTTGATCCAGAAGCAAAAATAATTATGGTTACCGCAGATATGACACAAGAAACAGAACGTAAATTACATGAATTGCAAGCATCAGCGATTTTATACAAACCATACGAAATCGATAATGTCGTAGAAACAATTGATAAAGTTAAACGGGGAGAAGTGTTATTAGAAAAATCCCTTCCTAGCGAGAGTTAAAAAATTTTATGAATATACTAAAGGTGAAATTTGAATGAAAATTTTAATCGCAGAAGATCAACGGGATCTTTTAGATCAGTACAAGGCGTTTTTAGAAAATTCGGGCCATGAGGTAGTAACTGCCTTAGATGGTGCGCAGTGTCTTTACCTTTATGCTCAGGAATGTAAAAAACATCCAAATTACGAAGATCTGGCTGAAACTATTTTTGATTCTGTAGTGCTTGACTATCAAATGCCAAAAATGAATGGACTTGATACAGCAAAGGAAATTTTAGCAATCAATCCTAATCAAAGAATTATTTTTGCATCGGGATTTCTTCAAGAAACTCTAGCTGAATCTATTACAAACCTAAAACAAATAGTGGAATTACTTCAAAAACCTTTTCCATTACAAGCCCTAGCTGACACAATTGAGGATAAGGAAATCTATAAAGAACTTGAAAAATTAAACGTAGATATTAGAAATTTGAAGGAAATAAAACCTACGCATGCTCAAATTAGCAATTATTTAGAGGTTCTAACAAAACTCCAAAAGGGCCGTGCGTTTTAACAAGATTCTTATCTAAAAAATTTTAGGATAATTGCGTGAAGATAAAACAAAATTCGTATGTGCTTTTTTTTTACAATCATTCAAAAAAGTGGTTAGTAAAAATTTCAAAAAAGGAACAATTCCATACTCATATTGGAGTTATCAAACATTCTGATGCCATAGGCAAAGAATTTGGACAAAGATTAGTTACCAACAAAGACAAGTATGTTTATCTTTTAGAGCCGACAATTCATGATTTTATTATGAAGATGCAGCATGGGACACAGATTGTTTATCCAAAGGATTTGGGTTACATTGCAGCACGCTCAGGACTTAAAAATGGTCAGACAGTAGTTGAAATTGGGACTGGTAGTGGGTCCCTTACAACTTTTGTGGCAAGTATTGTAAAACCCAAAGGACATGTGTATACTTTTGATGTAGATGATAATTTTATGAAAATTGCAGAGAAAAATATCAAAAAAGCAGGAATGGAAAAATATGTTACAATGAAAAATCAAGACCTGAAAACAACAAAAAAAATGCCTATTACTGAAGTAGACCTTGTCCTTGTAGATTTAGGTGATCCTTGGGTGGTGGTACCTCAAGCTCGAAAAATGCTAAAGGGAAGTGGTGCAATAATGGCAATCTGCCCTACGATGAATCAACTGGAAAAGTTAACCATGTCATTAGTGGAAAATGAATTCACAGATATCGAAAGCACCGAGCATATTTTACGAACTATTGAGGCACGAGAGGGTAAGACCCGACACTCCTTTCAGGGAATTGGTCATACCACCTACCTATGTTTTGCAAGGAAAGCATTTTTTGAGAAAAAACCCAAGAAAAAAATAACAGTTAAGAAAAAATAAATTTTGTTGTGCAACACAGTGTCCGTATGTTTTTGACAAACACAAGCTAATACTGTTTAAATGAGATCTTATTTTGGGGAAAAATGATTTCTGAAACGAGAGAAAATGATGGTCTTTCTACACAACTACATCCACTGGATAAAAAAATCAAAACTTTAGTTAAAACCAAAGAATTACTTGAAAAAAATCGTAATCAACGTGCCAGAATTACTCCAATAACCGTAAAAGATTTACCAATAAATATTTCTGATGAATTATCTGCATTAAAGGAAATACATAGAGAGAGGCTTTTTGAAGATTTAACAACTATTCTCAATGATAAAATTAAAGAAGTAGAACACAAGGAAAAACAAGAAAAAGAAAAAGAATTAGTGATGAATGAACTCACTGAAACCCTAAATGAAAAAATCTCTCAATTAGAAATTAGTAATAAAAAATTAGCTCAAGAAAAGAAACACTCCGAAGAACTAAATCTTAAACTTAAAGAGACTGTAAAGAAGTTAGAGGAAGCCCAAAAAGAATTAAAAATAGAAAGAGATTGGCTCGCCGGACAAGT